>NZ_JBWKZH010000056.1:0-38533 GCF_059424305.1 Hydrogenophaga sp. GW456-12-10-14-TSB4
AGGCCTGCGCTTCGCCATCCGCGAAGGTGGCCGCACCGTCGGCGCCGGCGTCGTCGCCAAGATCATCGCGTAAGGAGAAGCCCTTTGTGGGGCAGAAGCCAGTAGGGGTATAGCTCAATTGGCAGAGCGTCGGTCTCCAAAACCGAAGGTTGTAGGTTCGATTCCTACTGCCCCTGCCACCCAACAGGACCTCAGCGGAACCTGAAGCCAGGAACCTGAATCCACCCTGTTGAGTGGTTGACAAGCCCACCGAAGTCGTGAAGACCTCTGGTGGGCTTGCGTGTCTCAAGCTTTCGGGTTTTGAGCGCGCCTTTTGATACGAATTGTCTGGATCCTCATGGCCACTTCCGAAGTTCAAACCGTCCACACCGGCGCCGACAAGGCCAAGCTGGTGGCGGCGATCGTGCTGTTGCTGGGCTCGTTCGTGGCGTTCTACCTGCTGTCCTCGCGCGGTGCGCTGGCTCAGTGGGGTGCCTTGATCGTGCTGCTGGTGGGCGCCGTGGTGGTGTTCGCGGTGTCCGAGTCGGGCAAGCAGCTGATTGCCTTCGGTCGGGATGCCTGGCGCGAGGTCAAGAAGGTGGTCTGGCCGGCGCGCAAAGAGGCCATCCAGATGACGGCCTATGTGTTCGCGTTCGTGTTCGTGATGGCCCTGTTTCTGTGGCTGACCGACAAGACCGTCGAATGGGTGTTTTACGACCTGATCCTGGGCTGGAGGAAATGATGACCGAGCAACACAGTCCCGTGGCCGCCGAAGGCATGCGCTGGTACGTGGTCCATGCCTATTCCGGCATGGAGAAGGCCGCCGAGCGCAACATCGTCGAGCGCATCAACCGCGCCGGCATGCAAGACAAGTTTGGCCGCATCCTGGTCCCCACCGAAGAAGTGGTGGAGATGAAGAACGGCCAGAAGCGCACCACCGAGCGCAAGTTCTTCCCCGGCTACGTGCTGGTGGAAATGGTGATGGACGACGACACCTGGCACCTGGTGAAGCACACCAACAAGGTGACGGGTTTCGTGGGCGGGGCCAAGAACCGCCCGGCGCCGATCTCCGAGGAAGACGTTCAGAAGATCGTCAGCCAGATGCAGGAAGGCACCGACAAGCCTCGCCACAAGGTCGAGTTCGTGGTCGGTGAGTACGTGCGCGTCAAGGAAGGTCCGTTCACCGACTTCAACGGCACGGTCGAAGAAGTCAACTACGAGAAGAACAAGATGCGCGTGTCGGTGACCATTTTCGGTCGCGCCACGCCGGTGGAGCTGGAATTCAGCCAGGTCGAGAAGACCTGATTTTTTCGTGGCACAGGCGGGTCGGCCCGACGCCTGTGCCATTCGTTCTTTCCCGGGTCCCCAACCGCGAGGAGGTTGTCTTGATGGCAACCGTCTGCACTCGCAGGAGCTAAAAAATGGCGAAGAAAATCGTCGGCTTCATCAAGCTGCAAGTGCCAGCTGGTAAGGCCAACCCCTCTCCCCCGATCGGTCCGGCGCTGGGTCAGCGCGGCCTGAACATCATGGAGTTCTGCAAGGCGTTCAACGCCCAGACCCAGGGCGTCGAGCCCGGTCTGCCGCTGCCCGTGGTGATCACGGCTTTCGCGGACAAGAGCTTTACCTTCATCATCAAGACGCCGCCGGCGACGACCCTGATCAAGAAGGCCATCAAGCTCGATAAGGGCTCTTCGGTGCCCAACAAGAACAAGGTCGGCAAGATCACCCGTGCTCAGCTCGAAGAGATCGCCAAGACCAAGATGAAGGACATGACCGCTGCCGATGTGGACGCTGCTGTGCGCACCATCGCCGGTTCGGCCCGCTCGATGGGCGTGATTGTGGAGGGCGTGTAAATGGCCAAGCTGACCAAAAAACAGAAAGCCTTCGAAGGCAAGGTCGACAGCAACAAGCTGTACGCCCTGACCGACGCCCTGGCGATCATCAAGGAATGCGCGAACGCCAAGTTCGATGAGTCCATCGACGTGGCGATCCAGCTCGGCGTGGACGCCAAGAAGTCGGACCAGGTGGTGCGTGGCGCCGTCGTGATGCCCAACGGCACCGGCAAGACCAAGCGCGTGGCCGTGTTCGCCCAGGGTGCCAAGGCCGAAGAAGCCAAGGCCGCTGGTGCCGACATCGTCGGCATGGACGACCTCGCCGCCGACATCAAGGCCGGCAACATGAACTTCGACGTGGTCATCGCCTCGCCGGACGCCATGCGCATCGTCGGTACCCTGGGTCAGGTGCTGGGCCCGCGCGGCCTGATGCCCAACCCCAAGGTGGGTACGGTGACGCCCGATGTGGCGCAAGCCGTGCGCAACGCCAAGGCAGGCCAGGTGCAGTTCCGCGTCGACAAGGCAGGCATCGTGCACGGCACGATCGGCCGTCGCTCGTTCGACGCCGACAAGCTCCAGGGCAACCTGGTGGCACTGCTCGACGCGCTGACCAAGGCCAAGCCGGCCACCAGCAAGGGTGTCTACCTGCGCAAGGTGGCGGTGTCGTCGACGATGGGTGTGGGCGTCCGCGTGGACACCCAGTCCATCTCGGCGTAATCGCAAGAAATTCGGGCCCTTCGGGGCCTGGGTGTGGTGGGCCCCGGGCTGGCGCAAGCCGATCCGGGGGCCATCCAAGACCGTTGGTGCCGGTGCAAGCCGGCTTAATTGTGACAAGCCAACGCAGATGGCGATCCCGCTGCAGATGGAATCCGTTCCGAAACAGTTGAATCGCTGCAATGAGGCGTGCCCCAGGTCTCGAAGGACCGAGGGCACATTTAAGGAGTAGACCTTGAGTCTGAATCGCAGTGAGAAAGAAGCGGTCATTTCCGAAGTGACCAGCCTCGCCGCAAAAGCTCAAACGCTCGTGATGGCGGAATACCGTGGCATCACGGTCGCGAACATGGACAAACTGCGCGTGACAGCCCGCAGCAACGGTGTGAGCCTGAGTGTGTTGAAAAACACCCTGGCCCGCCGTGCGGTGGCTGGCAGCCCGTTTGAAGTGGCCGCTGACCAGATGACCGGCCCGCTGATCTATGGCTTCTCTGAAGACGCCGTGGCCGCTGCGAAAGTGGTGGCCGAGTTCGCGAAAACCAACGACAAGCTGGTGATCCGCGGCGGTGTGTACGGAGGCAAGGCCCTGGACGTCAACGGCGTGAAGACGCTTGCCAGCATTCCTTCGAAGGAAGTCCTGTTGGCGCAGCTGTGTGGCTTGCTGATGTCGCCCATTTCGCGCACGGCCGTTGTGCTGGGCGCGCTGGCGGCCAAAAAAGGCGAAGGCGCTGCCGCACCGGCAGCCGAAGAAGCGGCTGCTGCCTGAGTGGCGCGGCACTTTCATTCAAATCAATTGTTAGGAAATCAAAATGGCATTCGATAAAGACGCATTTCTGACCGCGCTGGACAGCATGACGGTCATGGAACTCAACGAGCTGGTGAAAGCCATCGAAGAGAAGTTTGGTGTGAGCGCTGCAGCCATGGCCGCTCCCGCTGCCGGCGGCGCCGGCGGTGGTGCTGCCGCAGCCGCTGAAGAGAAGACCGAATTCAACGTCGTGCTGCTCGAAGCCGGCGCGAACAAGGTCTCCGTCATCAAGGCTGTGCGCGAAATCACCGGCCTGGGCCTCAAGGAAGCCAAGGACCTGGTCGACGGCGCACCGAAGAACGTCAAGGAAGCTGTTGCCAAGGCTGACGCCGAAGCCGCCGTCAAGAAGCTGGTGGAAGCCGGCGCCAAGGCCGAGCTGAAGTAATTCGCCCGGTTTCAGGGGCTGGAGTGCTCGATAAGGGCCTCCAGCCTTTGGTGCTTTCAGAGCACACCCAAAAGTCCGCTTCAAAAAGCGGTTTTTGAGTGTTTTCTGACCCCGACTGCAGAAAACGACTTGGTTCGGGCCTGTGTGCAACGCACAGGCCGTCCGCCAATGGTTGGTAGAGGCCAGCCACCAAGAAAGTCACCAGGAATCCGTCCCTGGTAGGCAAGACAGTCGCCGCAGACCTCAAGCCCGGAGATCTCATGGCCTCAGCATCGAAATACTCATACACCGAACGCAAGCGCATCCGCAAGAGCTTTGGTACCCGCGAAAACGTCCTCGCGATTCCTTACCTCCTGCAAATGCAGAAGGACGCGTACACCGCGTTCCTGCAAGCCGACAGCGCACCCAAGAAGCGCACCGCCGAAGGCCTGCAGGCGGCATTTGAAGCCGCTTTCCCCATCGTCTCCCACAACGGTTTCGTGGAGATGAAGTTCGTCGAGTACAACCTGGCCAAGCCCGCCTTCGATGTGCGCGAATGCCAGACCCGCGGCCTGACCTTTGCGTCCGCCGTGCGCGCTCGCGTCCAGCTGATCATCTATGACCGCGAGTCTTCGACCGCGCAGTCCAAGGTGGTCAAGGAGGTGAAGGAACAAGAGGTCTACATGGGCGAAGTGCCCCTGATGACCGAGAAGGGCTCCTTCATCATCAACGGCACCGAGCGCGTGATCGTGTCTCAGTTGCACCGTTCGCCAGGTGTGTTCTTCGAACACGACAAGGGCAAGACGCACAGCTCGGGCAAGCTGCTGTTCTCCGCTCGCATCATTCCCTACCGCGGTTCCTGGCTCGACTTCGAGTTCGACCCCAAGGACGTGCTGTTCTTCCGTGTCGACCGTCGCCGCAAGATGCCGGTCACCATCCTGCTCAAGGCCATCGGCCTGACGCCGGAAGCCATCCTGGCCAACTTCTTCGTCAACGACCACTTCCGCCTGATGGACAGCGGTGCGCAGATGGCCTTCGTGCCCGAGCGCCTGCGCGGTGAAGTGGCGCGCTTCGACATCACCGACAAGAGCGGCAAGGTCGTGGTCGCCAAGGACAAGCGCATCACCGCGCGCCACACCCGCGAGCTGGAGCAGTCCGGCACCTCGCACATCAGCGTGCCGGAAGACTTCATGATCGGCCGCGTCGTGGCCCGCAACATCGTGGACACCGACACCGGCGAGATCATCGCCAAGGCCAACGAAGAGCTGACCGAAGCGCTGCTGAAGAAGCTGCGCACGGCCGGCGTGCAGGACCTGCAGTGCCTGTACACCAACGAACTGGACCAGGGCGCCTACATCTCGCAGACCCTGCGCATCGACGAAACCGCCGACGAGTTCGCCGCGCGCGTGGCCATCTACCGCATGATGCGCCCCGGCGAGCCGCCGACCGAAGACGCCGTGCAGGCCCTGTTCCACCGCCTGTTCTACAACCCGGACACGTACGACCTGTCGCGCGTGGGCCGCATGAAGTTCAACGCCCGCGTGGGCCGCGACGAATCCACCGGCCCGATGGTGCTGTCCAACGACGACATCCTGGCCGTGGTCAAGATCCTGGTGGATCTGCGCAACGGCCGCGGCGAAGTCGATGACATCGACCACCTGGGCAACCGCCGCGTGCGCTGCGTCGGCGAACTGGCCGAAAACCAGTACCGCACCGGCCTGGCCCGCATCGAAAAGGCCGTGAAGGAGCGCCTCGGGCAGGCCGAGCAAGAGCCGCTGATGCCGCACGACCTGATCAACTCCAAGCCGATTTCCGCGGCACTCAAGGAGTTCTTCGGTGCGTCGCAGCTGTCGCAGTTCATGGACCAGACCAACCCGCTCGCCGAGATCACGCACAAGCGCCGCGTTTCGGCCCTGGGCCCGGGCGGTCTGACCCGCGAACGCGCCGGCTTCGAGGTGCGCGACGTGCACGTGACCCACTACGGCCGCGTCTGCCCGATCGAAACGCCGGAAGGCCCGAACATCGGCCTGATCAACTCGCTGGCCCTGTACGCGCGCCTGAACGAATACGGCTTCATCGAAACGCCGTACCGCCGCGTGAGCGACGGCAAGGTGACGAACCAGATCGACTACCTGTCGGCCATCGAGGAAGGCAAGTACGTTATCGCCCAGGCCAACGCCGCGCTCGACGCCGAAGGCCGCCTGACCGGTGACCTGATCTCCGCACGTGAAAAGGGCGAATCGATCCTGACGCCGGCCGACACCATCCAGTACATGGACGTGTCGCCCGCGCAGATCGTCTCGGTGGCCGCCTCGCTGGTGCCGTTCCTCGAGCACGACGATGCGAACCGCGCGCTGATGGGCGCCAACATGTCGCGCCAGGCTGTGCCCGTGCTGCGCCCCGAGAAGCCCCTGGTGGGCACCGGCATCGAGCGCGTCGCCGCGATCGACTCCGGCACCGTGGTGACCGCCAAGCGCGGCGGCGTGGTCGACTACGTGGACGCGACCCGCATCGTGATCCGCGTGAACGACGTCGAAGCCGTGGCCGGTGAAGTGGGTGTGGACATCTACAACCTCATCAAGTACCAGCGTTCCAACCAGAACACCAACATCCACCAGCGCCCCATCGTCAAGAAGGGCGACAAGCTGGCCAAGGGTGACGTGATCGCCGACGGCGCTTCGACCGACCTGGGTGAGATCTCGATCGGCCAGAACATGCTGATCGCCTTCATGCCCTGGAACGGCTACAACTTCGAGGATTCGATCCTGATCTCCGAACGCGTGGTGGCCGACGACCGCTACACCTCGATCCACATCGAGGAACTGGTGGTGATGGCGCGCGACACCAAGCTGGGCGCGGAAGAAATCACCCGCGACATTCCCAACCTGGCCGAGCAGCAGCTCAACCGCCTGGACGACTCCGGCATCATCTACGTGGGCGCCGAAGTGCTGCCCGGCGACGT
Source organism: Hydrogenophaga sp. GW456-12-10-14-TSB4 (assembly GCF_059424305.1). Taxonomy (NCBI): domain Bacteria; kingdom Pseudomonadati; phylum Pseudomonadota; class Betaproteobacteria; order Burkholderiales; family Comamonadaceae; genus Hydrogenophaga; species Hydrogenophaga sp. GW456-12-10-14-TSB4. The sequence goes on from NZ_JBWKZH010000056.1 coordinate 6,654, forward strand.
GCTGGTCGGCAAGGTCACGCCCAAGGGCGAGACCACGCTGACGCCGGAAGAGAAGCTGCTGCGCGCGATCTTCGGCGAGAAGGCTTCCGACGTGAAGGACACCTCGCTGCGCGTGGACCAGGGCTCGCAAGGCACCGTGATCGACGTGCAGGTGTTCACCCGCGAAGGCATCACGCGCGACAAGCGCGCCCAGCAGATCATCGACGACGAGCTCAAGCGTTTCCGCCTGGACCTCAACGACCAGTTGCGCATCGTGGAAGCCGATGCCTTCGACCGCATCGAGAAGCTGCTGGTGGGCAAGGTCGCCAACGGCGGCCCGAAGAAGCTGTCCAAGGGCACGACCATCGACAAGGCCTACCTGGACGACGTCGAGAAGTACCACTGGTTCGATATCCGCCCGGCCGACGAGACCGTGGCTGCCCAGCTCGAGTCCATCAAGAACTCGATGGAGCAGACGCGCCACAGCTTCGACCTCGCGTTTGAAGAGAAGCGCAAGAAGCTCACGCAAGGCGACGAGCTGCCCGCCGGCGTGCTCAAGATGGTCAAGGTCTACCTGGCCGTCAAGCGCCGCCTGCAACCCGGTGACAAGATGGCCGGCCGCCACGGCAACAAGGGTGTGGTCTCCAAGATCGTGCCCGTGGAAGATATGCCGCACATGGCCGACGGCACCCCCGCCGACATCGTGCTCAACCCGCTGGGCGTGCCTTCGCGCATGAACGTGGGTCAGGTGCTCGAAGTCCACCTGGGCTGGGCCGCCAAGGGCCTGGGCCAGCGCATCGGCGACATGCTGCAGGCCGAAGCCAAGGTGGCCGAGCTGCGCAAGTTCCTCGAGACCGTCTACAACCAGGCCGGCAAGAAGGAAACCCTGGCCGATCTGAGCGACGCCGAGGTCCTGGAAATGGCCGAAAACCTGCAGACCGGTGTGCCGTTCGCGACCCCGGTGTTCGACGGTGCGTCGGAAGACGAGATCCGCGCGATGCTCAAGCTGGCCTACCCGGACGACATCGCCCAGCTCAAGGGCCTGACCGAGACCCGCACCCAGGCGCAGCTGTACGACGGCCGCACGGGTGACGCTTTCGAGCGCAAGACCACCGTGGGTTACATGCACTTCCTGAAGCTGCACCACTTGGTCGACGACAAGATGCACGCCCGCTCCACCGGCCCGTACTCGCTCGTCACCCAGCAGCCGCTGGGCGGCAAGGCGCAGTTCGGCGGCCAGCGTTTCGGCGAAATGGAAGTGTGGGCGCTGGAAGCCTACGGCGCTTCGTACATCCTGCAGGAAATGCTCACCGTCAAGTCCGACGACGTGCAGGGCCGCACCAAGGTGTACGAATCCATCGTCAAGGGCGAGCACACGATCGACGCCGGCATGCCCGAGTCGTTCAACGTGCTGGTCAAGGAAATCCGCTCGCTCGGTATCGACATCGAGCTGGAACGTTCCTGATTCACCGAACTTAAGGAAAGCAACCCATGAAATCTTTGCTCGACCTGTTCAAGCAGTTCACGCCCGACGAGCATTTCGATGCCATCCGCATCGGTCTGGCTTCGCCGGAAAAAATCCGCTCGTGGTCCTTCGGTGAAGTCAAGAAGCCCGAGACCATCAACTACCGCACGTTCAAACCCGAGCGCGACGGTCTTTTCTGCGCCAAGATCTTCGGCCCGATCAAGGACTACGAGTGCCTGTGCGGCAAGTACAAGCGCCTCAAGCACCGCGGTGTGATCTGCGAGAAGTGCGGCGTTGAAGTCACGCAGACCAAGGTGCGCCGCGAGCGCATGGGTCACATCGACCTGGCCGCGCCCTGCGCCCACATCTGGTTCCTGAAGTCGCTGCCGTCGCGTCTGGGCCTGATCCTGGACATGACGCTGCGCGACATCGAGCGCGTGCTGTACTTTGAAGCGTATGTGATCGTCGATCCGGGCATGACCCCGCTGAAGAAGTTCGCGATCATGAGCGAGGACGACTACGACGCCAAGCGCAAGGAATTCGGCGACGAGTTCATTGCCAAGATGGGCGCCGAGGGCATCAAGGAACTGCTGCAGGCCATCGACCTCGACATCGAGATCGAGAAGCTGCGCAACGACCTGACCGGTTCCGAACTCAAGATCAAGAAAAACGCCAAGCGCCTGAAGGTGCTGGAAGCCTTCAAGAAGTCCGGCATCAAGCCCGAGTGGATGGTGCTCGACGTGCTGCCCGTGCTGCCGCCGGACCTGCGTCCGCTGGTGCCGCTGGACGGCGGCCGCTTCGCGACCTCCGACCTGAACGACCTGTACCGCCGCGTCATCAACCGCAACAGCCGCCTGCGTCGCCTGCTCGAGCTGAAAGCCCCTGAAATCATCGCGCGCAACGAGAAGCGCATGCTGCAGGAAGCCGTGGACTCGCTGCTGGACAACGGCCGCCGTGGCAAGGCCATGACGGGCGCCAACAAGCGCGCGCTGAAGTCGCTGGCCGACATGATCAAGGGCAAGAGCGGCCGCTTCCGCCAGAACTTGCTGGGCAAGCGCGTCGACTACTCGGGCCGTTCGGTCATCGTGGTCGGCCCCACGCTCAAGCTGCACCAGTGCGGCCTGCCCAAGCTGATGGCGCTGGAGCTGTTCAAGCCTTTCATCTTCTCGCGCCTCGAAGCCATGGGCATCGCGACCACCATCAAGGCCGCGAAGAAGGAAGTGGAAGCCGGCACGCCGGTGGTGTGGGACATCCTTGAAGAAGTGATCAAGGAACACCCGGTGATGCTCAACCGCGCACCGACGCTGCACCGCCTGGGCATCCAGGCCTTCGAGCCGATCCTGATCGAAGGCAAGGCGATCCAGCTGCACCCGCTGGTCTGCGCGGCCTTCAACGCCGACTTCGACGGTGACCAGATGGCCGTTCACGTGCCGCTGTCCGTGGAAGCGCAGCTCGAAGCCCGCACCCTGATGCTGGCCTCGAACAACATCCTGTTCCCGGCCAACGGCGAACCCTCGATCGTGCCTTCGCAGGACGTGGTGCTGGGTCTGTACTACGCGACCCGTGAGCGGATCAACGCCAAGGGCGAGGGCATGCTGTTCGCCGACCTGGCCGAGCTGCAGCGCGCGCTGGACAACGGCGTGGTCGAGATCACCGCCAAGATCGGCGTGCGCCTGACCCAGCACGCGCTGGACAAGGCCAGCGGCGAATTCGTGGCTTCCACCTCGCTGGTGGACACCACCGTGGGCCGTGCGCTGCTCTCCGAGATCCTGCCTAAGGGCCTGCCTTTCGACGTGCTGAACAAGGCGCTGAAGAAGAAGGAAATCTCGCGCCTGATCAACACCTCGTTCCGCAAGTGCGGTCTGAAGGAAACCGTGGTGTTCGCCGACAAGCTGCTCCAGAACGGTTTCCGTCTGGCCACGCGCGCCGGCATCTCGATCGCCGTGGACGACATGCTGGTGCCCAAGGAAAAGCCCGCCATCATCGACCGCGCCGAGAACGAGGTGAAGGAAATCGCCCAGCAGTACGCCTCCGGTCTGGTGACCGCCGGCGAGCGCTACAACAAGGTGGTGGACATCTGGGGCAAGGCCGGTGACGAGATCTCCAAGGTCATGATGGCCCAGCTCGCCAAGCAGAAGGTGACCGACAGCAGCGGCAAGGAAGTGGACCAGGAGTCGTTCAACTCCATCTACATGATGGCCGACTCCGGTGCGCGGGGTTCCGCCGCTCAGATCCGCCAGCTGGCCGGCATGCGCGGCCTGATGGCCAAGCCTGACGGCTCGATCATCGAGACCCCCATCACGGCGAACTTCCGTGAAGGCCTCAACGTGTTGCAGTACTTCATCTCCACCCACGGCGCCCGAAAGGGTCTGGCCGACACGGCGCTGAAGACGGCCAACTCCGGCTATCTCACCCGCCGTCTGGTGGACGTGACGCAGGATCTGGTGGTCAACAGCCAGGACTGCGGCACCTCCAACGGCACGCTGATGCGCGCCATCGTCGAGGGCGGTGAAGTGATCGAATCGCTGCGCGATCGCGTGCTGGGCCGCACCACGGCCGAGGAAGTGATCCACCCGGAAACCCGCGAAGTGCTGGTGCCCGCAGGCGAGCTGCTCAACGAAGACCTGCTCGACGTGCTGGAAGCCGCCGCGGTGGACGAGGTCAAGGTGCGCACCGCACTGACCTGCGAAACCCGTTTCGGCATCTGCGCCAAGTGCTACGGCCGCGATCTGGGTCGCGGCGGCCTGGTCAACATCGGCGAAGCGGTCGGTGTGATCGCCGCTCAGTCGATCGGCGAACCCGGCACGCAGCTGACCATGCGCACCTTCCACATCGGTGGTGCGGCATCGCGCGCAGCGGTGGCCTCCAGCGTGGAAGCCAAGTCCAGCGGCGTGATCGGCTTCAACGCCACCATGCGCTACGTGACCAACACCAAGGGCGAGCTGGTGGTGATCGCGCGTTCGGGCGAGATCGTCATTCATGACGAGCACGGCCGTGAGCGCGAGCGCCACAAGGTGCCGTACGGTGCGATCCTGTCGGTCAAGGCCGACCAGACCATCAAGGCCGGTGCGATTCTGGCCAACTGGGATCCGCTGACGCGCCCGATCATCACGGAATTCGCCGGTCAGGTGAAGTTCGAGAACGTCGAGGAAGGCCTCACCGTGGCCAAGCAGGTGGACGATGTCACCGGCCTGTCCACCCTGGTGGTGATCGATCCGAAGCGCCGCGGCGCGGCCAAGGTCGTGCGTCCGCAGGTCAAGCTGATCGACGGCACGGGCAACGAGGTCAAGATCCCTGGCACCGACCACTCGGTGACCATCGGCTTCCAGATCGGTTCGCTGATCCAGGTGCGCGATGGTCAGGACGTGGGCCCCGGCGAGGTGCTGGCGCGCATTCCGGTCGAAGGCCAGAAGACCCGCGACATCACCGGCGGTCTGCCGCGCGTGGCCGAGCTGTTCGAAGCCCGCAGCCCGAAGGACAAGGGCATGCTGGCCGAGATGACCGGCACCGTGTCGTTCGGCAAGGAGACCAAGGGCAAGGTTCGCCTGCAGATCACCGACCCGGACGGCAAGGTGTGGGACGAGCTCATCCCCAAGGAAAAGAACATCCTGGTGCACGAAGGCCAGGTGGTCAACAAGGGCGAGAGCATCGTCGACGGTCCGGCGGATCCGCAGGACATCCTGCGCCTGCTGGGCATCGAAGAGCTGTCGCGCTACATCGTCGATGAAGTGCAGGACGTCTACCGTCTGCAGGGCGTGAAGATCAACGACAAGCACATCGAGGTGATCGTTCGCCAGATGCTGCGCCGCGTCGTGGTCGAAGCCGTGGGCGACTCGAGCTACATCGCTGGCGAACAGGTCGAACGCTCGGAGATCCTCAACACCAACGACGCCCTGCGCGCCGATGGCAAGATCCCCGCGACCTACAGCAACGTGCTGCTCGGTATCACCAAGGCCTCGCTGTCCACCGACTCGTTCATCTCGGCGGCTTCCTTCCAGGAAACCACCCGTGTGCTGACCGAGGCCGCGATCATGGGCAAGCGCGACGAGCTGCGCGGTCTGAAGGAAAACGTGATCGTGGGTCGTCTGATCCCGGCCGGTACTGGCATGGCCTACCACGAGGCCCGCAAGGTCAAGGAGAAGATGGACGACGAGGAACGCCGTGCCATCGCCGAGGCCGACGCGATCTCGCTGGCTGCCGACCAGGCCGATCAGGCCGACGCGTCGAGCACGCACGAAGCCGAGTAAGAAGGCCCACCCCTGCGGCGCTGTGCGCCGCCCCCTCAAGGGGGCAACACCTGCGGCCCGGCGAAGCCGGTTCCGCGGTGTTTCTGGACAGGGACACTTCTGCCATCGAGCCAACAAAAGCCCCCGGTCGTCCGATCGGGGGCTTTTTTCATGGTGCGCGTGCAGGCCTGGCCTGGGCCTCGCGGGGTATATTGGCCGCGCCTTCCGATGGGTGGGAGGCGCATGCCAACAACCAGGAGTTCCGAATATGTCCGTCTCGCTGTGGGTTTTCATCGCCTTGGGTCTGGTGGTGTTCTTCTGGGCGGTGGGGGCGTACAACCGGCTGGTGCGGCTCAAGAACGCGATCGCCAACGCCTTCGGCCAGATCGATGTGCAGCTCAAGCGCCGCTACGACCTGATTCCGAACCTGGTGGAGGTGGCGCGCCGCTACCTGGCCCACGAAGCCCAGACGCTGGAGGCGGTGATCGCGGCGCGCAATCAGGCGCGCATGGCCGAGCAGACGGCGGCCACGAGCCCGCTCAACGCCGGTGCGCTCGGGGCCCTGGCCGGTGCGGAGCAGGCCTTGGGCGGCGCACTGGGCAAGCTGTTCGCGGTGGTCGAGGACTACCCCGATCTCAAAGCCGACCAGAGCATGCGCGAGCTCAGCGAGGAACTCACCAGCACCGAGAACCGTGTCGGCTTCGCACGCCAGGCCTACAACGACCACGTGCTCGAGTTCAACGACGCGGCCGCCCAGTTCCCCACGCTGCTCATCGCGCGCCTGTTCGGCTTCCAGCCCTTGGCCATGCTGGCGTCCACCACCAGCGAAGCCGAACGTGAGACCTTGCGCATCCAGCTCTGATGCGCTTCTTCGAGTTCCAGCGCGACGCCCGGGGTGAGACCCGGCGCCTGCTGTTCGCGTTCGCGCTCACCGTGCTGCTGTTGCTGGTCGCGGTCAACGCCGCGCTCGCCCTGGCCTGGGGCCTCACCTGGGGTTTCTGGGTGCCCGGCGAGCTGCGTTTTCCCCGCCACTTCTTCGCCGTGAACACCGGCGTCACGCTGCTCTTCGTGCTCGGCGGCTGGTGGGTGGAGACCTCGCGCCTGGCCGACGGCGGCGGCGCGCGGCTGGCCGAACAGATGGGGGCGCGGCCCGCACAGCCCTCGGGCAACCTCGATGAACAGCGCTTCTGCAACATCATCGACGAGATGGCCATCTCGTCGGGTCTGCAGCGGCCCCAGGCCATGGTCCTGGCCCGCGACCGGGGCATCAACGCCTTCGCCGCCGGCTGGGACGAGCGCGATGCGGTGGTGGCGGTGACGCAGGGCGCGCTCGACCTCCTGACCCGCGACGAGCTGCAAGGCCTGGTGGCGCACGAGTTCAGCCACATCGCCGAAGGCGATACGCGCCTGAACATGCGCCTGGTGGGCATGGTGTTCGGGCTGGAGATGCTGTTTCGCATGGGCCAGGACCTGGCCGAGCCCGACAGCCGGGACCGGCGCTGGATCGCGGCGCTGATCGGCCTGGCCATCATGGGCGCGGGCTGGCTGGGCTGGCTCGCCGGTCATGCGCTGCAGGCGGCCGTCTCGCGCCAACGCGAGTACCTGGCCGACGCGCGCGCGGTGCAATGGACGCGCAGCCGGGACGGCCTGGGCGGCGTGTTGCGCAAGGTGCTGAGTCAGCAGCGCGAAGGGGTGGTGCCGCGCCAGATGGGATCGATGGTGCAGCACATGCTGCTGGTGGCGAACGCCGGTGGCAAGACCGAGCACTGGCTCGACTCGCACCCGCCGCTGGCCCTGCGCATCCGTCGCATCTATGGGCGGAACATGGGGCCGCTGCCCCTGGAGCGGGGCGAGGAGGAGCCCGCCACCCCGCCGCCCCGCGCTGTGTGACACTCGTGGTCTTCGCCCTGTCTGCGCTTGCCACGGAACCCGCTTTGACCGCCCCGGCCCCCTCGACCTCCACCGCCTCCGGCCCACAAGGGCCGACCCTCGCGACCCAGTTGCGCCACACCGCCGCCTGCGTGCTGGCGGTCGAGCAGGGGCGGTCGCTCAGCGAGGCCTTGCCCGAGGTCCCACCGGCTTTGCGGCCCGGCGTGCAGGCACTCACTTTCCATGCGCTGCGCCATCTGGGGACGGCCCGCGCGCTGGTGGCCCGGCTGGTGGAGCGCAAGCCGGCGCCGCCTGCGCAGGCCCTGATGGGCAGCGCGGTGGCCCTGCTGCTGGACGTGGCGGACGAGCGCGCCCCCCGGTACCCCGCGCACACGGTGGTGAACCAGGCGGTGCAGGCCGCCCGCCAGGACCGCCGCACCGAACGCCAGGCCGCGTTCATCAATGCCTGCCTGCGCCGTTTCCTGCGCGAGCGCGACGACCTGCTGGCCCGGGTGGCGGCGGACCCCGTGGCGCGCTGGAACCACCCGCTGTGGTGGATCGAGCGCTTGCAGCGCGACCACCCCGAGCAGTGGCGCGCCATTCTGGACGCGAACAACCAGCCCGGTCCGATGGCGTTGCGCGTGAACCGCCGCCGCGTGGACCGGGCCGCCTACCTGCAGGCCCTGGAGGCCGTCGGCCTGGCGGCGACCCCGGCGGGCAGCGACGGCCTGGTGCTGGGCGCGCCGCAGCCGGTCGAGCGCCTGCCCGGCTTTGCCCAGGGCCATTGCTCGGTGCAGGACGCCGCCGCCCAGATGGCGGCGGACCAGCTGCTGACCGGTCGGACGTGGTCCCCGAGCGACCGCGTGCTCGACGCCTGCGCGGCGCCTGGTGGGAAGACCGCTCACCTGCTGGAACGCGCCGACCTCAAGCTGCTGGCGCTCGATGTGGACCCGCTCCGCTGCGAACGCATCAGCGACACCTTGCAGCGCCTGGGCCTGCAAGCCACGGTGCGCTGCGCCGATGCCGCCCGTCCCGCCGCCTGGTGGGATGGCCAGCTTTTCGATGCCATCCTGCTCGACGCGCCGTGCACCGCCTCGGGCATCGTGCGCCGCCACCCGGATGTCCGCTGGCTGCGCCGCGCCAGCGACGTGGACGCCCTGGTGGCCACACAGCGCGGCCTGCTGGACGCGCTCTGGCCGCTGCTCCAGCCCGGCGGGCGGCTGATCTATGCCACCTGCTCGGTGTTCCGGGCCGAAGGTGCCGGGCAGGTGCAGGCGTTCCTTGGGCGCCACACTGACGCGGTTCATCGGCCCTCGCCGGGGCATTTGCTGCCCGGTTCGGCCGCCCCGTCGGGGGAGTTCAACGACAATCCGCCAGGTGGATACGACGGATTCTTCTACGCCCGCATCGACAAGGCCCAGCCTTGACCGACGGCCTGGCACCTCCCGCTGGACCCGCGCGATGAGTCGTTTGCGCGGGTTCTGCCTGGTGGTGGCGCTGTCCTTGCTGGCGCTCTGGCCCGCGCACGCCCAGGCCCCGCAGGTCTTGCAGCTCGGTCTGCAGCGCACCCACGAAGCCCTGTTCCTGTCCGCCCGCATGGAGCTCGAGCCCGCCCAGGTGGTCGAAGACGCCCTGTACAAGGCGGTTCCCCTCTATTTCGTCTGGCACGCCGATGTGTACCGCTCCCGCTGGTACTGGACCGACAAGCGCGTGGCCAGCGCCACGCGCACGCTGCGCCTGGCCTACCAGCCGCTCACCCGGCGCTGGCGCGTGAGTCTGTCCAATGAAACCGCTGCCGTGGCAGGGGGGGCGGGCCTGCAGTACGCCCTGCACCAGAACTTCGACTCCCTCAATGAGGCGCTGGCCGGCGTGGGGCGCGTGGCGCGCTGGAAGCTGGCCGACGCGGTGCGGCTCGAAGCCGATGCCGACCACGAGGTCGAGTTCTCGTTCCGGCTCGACCTGAGCCTGCTGCCCCGACCGTTCCAGATCGGCATGGCCAACCAGCCCGAGTGGACCGTGGAAGTCCGCCAGACCCTGCCGGTGCCGGCGCGGGCCGAAGCGGACAAGACCCCGGAACACACGACCGGCAGCGGCGTGCATGCGGTCGAACTCACCGGCGAAACCAGCCCGCGCGAGCCCGCGCGCTAGCCGCCATGTCCAGCGTGCAAGGCCCGCGCGGCCAGGACCCCACCATGACCCCGGTCCACACCACCGCACCCAAGTCCAAGCCCGCCGCGGTGCGCTGGGCCATCGGCGCCGGGCTGGTGTTCATGATCGGCGTGGGCATGGTGCTGCTGTTCCTGCTCACCCTGGCCACCAACAACCGGGCGTTCTACGAGCAGAACTTCACCTGGCTGGTGGGCATCAACGTGGCGGTGGCGGCTTTCCTGCTGCTGGTCATCCTCTGGCTGGCGCTGCGGCTGGCCTTGCGCCTGAAACGCGGCAAGTTCGGCAGCCGGCTGCTGATCAAGCTGGCGGCGATCATCGGCCTGGTCGGCATCCTGCCCGGCCTGCTCATCTACACCGTGTCGTACCAGTTCGTCTCGCGCTCGATCGAGAGCTGGTTCGACGTCCGCGTGGAGTCCGCACTCACCGCCGGGCTCAACCTCGGGCGCACCACGCTGGACACCCTGACCGCCGACCTCAGCAGCAAGACCCGCGTGGCTGCCGAGGGCCTTTCGCGCGTGCCCAACCCGTCGGCCGTGCTCGCGCTCGAGCGTGTGCGCGAGCAGCTGGGGGTGACCGACATCGTGCTCTGGAGCGCCAGCGGCCAGGCTTTGGGCAGCTCGGGCAGTTCGCGCTTCGACATCAATCCCGAGCGGCCTACCCCCGCCCAGCTGCGCAGCGCGCGCAATGCCCGTGTCGTGGCGCAGATCGAAGGGCTGGAGGAAGACGGCAGTGGCGAGATCGAAGCGCTGATCGCCGCCAGCCAGCCTCGCATCAAGGTGCTGGCTCTGGTGAGTCCGCCCAATTTCGGCTTCAACACCGAGTCGCGCTACCTGCAGGTGGTGGTGCCCCTGCCTGGCGCCCTGGTGACCGACGCGCTGGCTGTGCAAGTGGCCAACCGCGAGTACCAGGAGCGTGCCCTCACCCGCGAAGGCCTGCGGCGCATGTACATCGGTACCCTCACGCTGGCGCTGTTCCTCGCCGTGTTCGGTGCCGTGCTGCTGGCGGTGCTGCTGGGCAACCAGCTGGTGCGCCCACTGCTTGTCCTTGCTGAAGGCATGCGCGAGGTGGCGGCCGGCAACCTCGCGCCCAAGACCGCGCTGGCCTCGCGCGACGAACTCGCCAGCCTCACGCGCACCTTCGCGCACATGACCCAGGACCTCTCGGATGCGCGCGCGGCGGTGCAGCAGAGCATGGAGCAGGTGGACGCCGCGCGCGACAACCTGCAAACCATCCTGGACAACCTCACCGCCGGTGTCGTCGTGCTCGACGAGCAGGGCCGCGTGCGCAGCGTCAACCCCGGCGCGGCGCGCATCCTGCACACACCGCTGGCGGTTCACATGGGCCAGCCGCTGGCCGATGTGCCCGGGCTGGAGGCTCTCGGCAGCGGCGTGCTGCAGCAGTTCGAGCGTTTCCTGTCCGACCAGGCGCAGCACGAGGGCGGCCACTGGCAGCAGTCCTTCGAGCTCAGCGCGGACGGCACCACGCCCTTCGACGAAGGCATCACCCTCATCGCGCGTGGCGCTCTGCTGCCCAACAACGAGCGCCTGCTGGTGTTCGACGATGTCTCGGAAATGGTGTCCGCCCAGCGCGCCAAGGCCTGGGGCGAGGTCGCGCGCCGTCTGGCCCACGAAATCAAGAACCCGCTCACGCCCATCCAGCTCTCGGCCGAGCGCCTGGCCATGAAGCTCGACGGCAAGGTGCAGCCGCCCGAACAGGCCATTCTCAACAAGTCGGTGAAAACCATCGTCGACCAGGTCGATGCCATGAAGCGCCTGGTCAACGAATTCCGCGACTACGCGCGCCTGCCCGCCGCGCAGCTCACGCCGGTCGACCTCAACGCCCTGGTGCGCGACATCGTCATGCTCTACGACAACGCCGCCGTGCCGGTGCGCCTGGAGCTCGCCGACGGCCTGCCCAAGGCCCTGGCCGACCCGCAGCAGGTGCGGCAGACCCTGCACAACCTGGTGCAGAACGCGCAGGATGCCATGGCTGGCGTGCCCGGTGCCCAGGTGCTGCTGCGCACCCGGCGCTCGGACTCTGGCCAATGGGTGCGCCTGTCGGTGCTCGACGAAGGTCCCGGTTTTGCCGAGCACATCCTCAAGCGGGCTTTCGAGCCCTATGTCACCACCAAGGTCAAAGGCACGGGTCTGGGCCTGGCGGTGGTCAAGAAAATCATGGACGAACATGGTGGCCGCGTGGATCTGAGCAACCGCATGACCGAAGGCAAGGTGATCGGTGCACAAGTGTCGTTATCATTCGCAGTTGCTAATTGACAACACGCTCCGAGGAACACACTCCGCGCCATGGCAACTATTCTGGTCGTAGACGATGAACTGGGGATCCGGGACCTGCTCTCGGAAATCCTCAACGACGAAGGCCATACGGTCGAACTCGCTGAAAACGCCGCACAGGCCCGCGCCGTGCGCGCCCAGCTGCGCCCCGACCTGGTGTTGCTCGACATCTGGATGCCCGACACGGACGGTGTGACCCTGCTCAAGGAATGGGCCAGTGGCGGCCTGCTCTCCATGCCCGTGATCATGATGAGCGGCCACGCCACCATCGACACCGCCGTCGAGGCCACGCGCATCGGCGCCACCGCCTTCCTTGAAAAGCCCATCACCATGGCCAAGCTGCTCAAGGCGGTGGACCAGGGGCTGAACAAGGCGCCGCCACCGAAATCCAGCGGAGCCGTCGCGTCCGTGATGCGCGTGGGCGGTTTGCTTTCGGCGGAGATCTCGGTGGAAACCACCGCGACAGGCCACACGTTGCCGGAGCCGGTGCCGGACCTCGGGCCGCAACCGCAACAGTCGTTCAACCTCGACGGCCCGCTGCGCGAAGCGCGCGACGAATTCGAGAAAGCCTACTTCGAGTACCACCTCGCCAAGGAGTCTGGCTCCATGACCCGCGTGGCCGAAAAGACCGGTCTCGAGCGCACCCACCTCTACCGCAAGCTCAAGCAGCTCGGCGTGGATCTGGCGCGCAGCAAACGCAACGCGCTCTGAGCGCGGCCGGCGTCTGAAAACCGGGCGCCGGAAGCTGCTACAATCTCGCTTCTCACCAAGGCCCGGTAGCTCAGTTGGTAGAGCAGCGGATTGAAAATCCGCGTGTCGGTGGTTCGATTCCGCCCCAGGCCACCAAATCCCGGAAAAAGCCCATCCCTCGTGCGATGGGCTTTTTCATTTCCGGGTTCGGCAATTCCCCGCGCTGGGTGCAAAGCCGGTCCCCAATCCCCCCTCTGGAGAGACGATGCCTGTTGTGACCCCGGCGCTCGCGCGCGATAACGAACGGTTGAGCCGTTTCACCCAAGGCCTCGTGACCCGCACGGTGGCGCATGTCGCCACCGAGGCCCGCCTGGACGGTGAGAGCCTCAGGAACCTCGTGGACCGTTACGAGATCGACTACGCCTGGCACGTGCTCGGTTCCGATCGGCTGCGCGAGGCGGTGCTGTCCACGCTGGCGTCCCGGCTCGGCCGCCCCGCGGATGACACGCAGCGGACGGCAGTGCATGATCTGCTGCAAGCCGCCGCTGCCGCGCAGCCGTCCGATGCCCTCATGAGCTTCGACAACGATGTCGCGGAGCACCTGAGTCAACTGTTGATCGCCGAACTCGAATGAGCCTTCACCGCCCCCGCTGCGCCACCTGGTTGGCCGCCTTCACGGCGTTGCTGCTGACGGCTTGCGGTGTCGAGACCGCCGGCACGGCGGCCACGGCGGGCGCGATCAAGAAAAACGAGATCGAGCAGGGACGGGTGGTGCAGGAGCAGGTTCAGCAGCGACTGCAGCAGTCACTGGATCAGGGGCAGCAGCAGCGCGCGGACCAGATGGAGCAGGCGACGCGGTAGCGGCTCCGCGCCGCTTCTTCCACAAGCGCGATGCCTCGGCCGCGATGTCGATGAAGTTCTTCACCGCCGGGTTGCGGTCCTGTGTGCGGTAGAGCAGGCCCATGCGCACGATCGGGCTCGGCTCCTTGGGCACCACGTAGGCCACGCCGGGGCGCTGCAACTGCGACAGCGACGACGGGATGAGCGAGATGCACAGGCCGGTGGAGACGATGGAGATGATGGTCTGCATCTGGCGCGCGTACTGCACGATCTCGGGCGTGAAGCCGGCGCGCGCGCAGTAGTCCTGCACTGCGTCGTACAGGCCGGGCGCCATCGGGCGGCCGAACAGCACGAAGGGCTGGTGTTTGAAGAGCGCCATGCTGGGGCTCTTCATGTGCGCCTCCTTCATGCTGTCGGGCAGGGCCAGCACCAGGCGTTCGTCGAACAGCGGCTGGAACGAGAGGCCGGGCTCGTTGATCGGCCCGGGCGCGATGCCGATGTCGATCTTGTTCGTCAGGAGGTTGGGCACCTGCATGTCCAGCGTTTCTTCGGACAGGTGCAGCTCGATGCCCGGGTAGCGCTCGCGGCACAGCTTGAGGGCCTGGGGCAGCATGGTGACGTTGGCGATCGACACGAAGCCCACCGCCAGCGAACCGGTGTCGCCGCGCGCGCTGCGCTGCGCCAGGATGCGCGCGTGCTCCAGCCGCGCGAGCACCGCGCGGACCTCCACGTAGTAAGTCTGCGAGGCCGGCGTCATGAGCACGCCGCGGTTGGTGCGCTCGAACAGCTGCACGCCGAGTTCCTCTTCCAGCGCCTTGATCTGCACCGACAGCGGCGGCTGGCTGATGTGCAGGCGCTCGGCCGCGCGCATGAAGTTCAGCTCTTCGGCGACGGCGATGAAATAGCGGAGTTGCCGGATGTCAGGCATATGAAAATCATATAGCAGAGGCCTGCAATCGGTATTGGCTCGAATGCCGGCATCTCAATACAGTGGCGACCGCCATACCCGGCATACAACGATCGGAGACAAACATGATGTCCATTTTCCGCCGCGCCGGCCTGCTGGCCGTGGGCGCCGCCGTCCTTGCCATCGGCACCGCTGCGCACGCCCAGACCCGTGAAGTCAAGATCGGCTACGCGCTGGCGCCCAACTCGCACTACGGTGCCGGCGCCAACGCCTGGGCCGCTTCGTTCGAGAAGGCCACCAACGGCCAGTTCAAGTTCCGTCAATTTCCCTCCAGCGCCCTGGGCGGCGAGCGCGAGCTGCTCGAAGGCCTGCAGCTGGGCACCGTGGAAGCGGCCATCGTGTCCTCGGGCACGCTGAGCAACTTCGTACCCGAAGTCGGTGTGACCGACATTCCTTTCCTGTTCCGCGACATCAACCACGCGCGCAGCGTGCTCGACGGCCCGATCGGCCAGGACCTGCTGGGCAAGTTCAAGTCGCGCAACCTGGTCGCGCTGGCCTGGGGCGAGCAGGGCTTTCGCCACATCACCAACGGCAAGCACCCGATCACCAAGCCCGAGGACCTCAAGGGCCTGAAGATCCGCACGATGGAAAACCCGGTGCACATCACGGCCTTCCGCACGCTGGGCGCCGCGCCCACGCCCATGGCCTGGCCAGAAGTCACCGGCGCGCTGCAACAGGGCACCATCGACGGCCAGGAGAACCCGATCTCGGTGATCGCCTCGGCCAAGCTCTCGGCGGTGCAGAAGCACCTGGCGCTCACGGGCCACGTGTATTCGCCGGCCATGCTGCTGGTCTCGCCCAAATTCTGGGATTCGCTCAACGACAGCCAGAAGGCCGCCGTGACCGCCGGCGCCAAGGAAGGCGCCAAGGCCATGCGCCAGTTCGTCGACGACATCGAGAAGAAGGGCGTGGACGAGCTGCGCGCCCAGGGCATGCAGATCACCGAGGTGCCCAACAAGGCGCCGTTCCAGCAGGCCCTCTCGCCGGCCTACCAGCAATACGCCTCCAAGTACGGCAAAGAGCTGATCGACCGCATCGCCAACGCGAAGTGATCGTCTGACCCCGCACCGCCCGGCCTCGTGCCGGGTGGTGCGCTTGTGCACGCGCGCTGCAGGAAATCCCCATGATCGACCGATTCGAGAACGCCCTGGTGGCCGTCAACCGCTGGGTGCTGATCCTGTTGTTGGCGGCGATGTCCGTCATCGTGTTCGCCAACGTCGTGCTGCGGTACACGACCAACGATTCCATTGTCTGGGCCGAAGAGGTCGCGCGCCACCTCATGATCTGGGGCACCTTCCTGGGCGCCGGGCTGGTGCTGCGCTTCGGCGGGCACGTGGCGATCGACAACCTGCACCAGGCCGTGCCCACGCCGCTGGCGCGGGTGCTGCGCGCGGTCGTGGTGCTGCTGATCGCCGGCTTCTGCGTGTCGATGACGTATTTCTCCATCGTCTACACCAGCGTGATGCGCTTCCAGACCACGCCCGCCACCGGCATCTCGTTCGCCTGGATCTACGCGGCCTTGCCCGCCGGTTTCATGCTGATGCTGGTGCACCTGGCCTTCCTGGTGCGCCGCTACGTGATCGACGGCCGCTTCCACGAGTCGCCTGAGATGGACGCCGAGGCGGCCGCCTCGCTCTGAGCCCCTGACGCGGAACCCTCCCATGGTCATCACCCTGTTCGTTGCCGCCGTCGTGCTCATGCTGATCGGCGTGCCCGTGGCGTTCTCGCTCGCCATCGCCGCCGCCCTGGCCGTGGCCTTGGGCGGGCAGTACCCCCAGATCATCGTCTTCAAGGAAATGTTCACCGGCGTGGACAGCTTCCCGCTGATGGCCGTGCCCTTCTTCATCCTGGCGGCCGAGATCATGTCGGGCGGGGCGCTCACGCTGGTGCTGCTGCGCTTCGCCTCGCAGTTCGTCGGCCACCTGCGTGGCGGCCTCGGTTATGCCAACGTGCTGTCGCTCACCATCTTCTCCGGCATCTCGGGTTCGGCCCTGGCAGACGCCGCCGGCCCGGGCTCGATGATGGTGCGCATGATGGACAAGGCCGGCTACGACCGCGCCTACGCCGCCGCGCTGACCGCCAGCACCGCCATCGTGGGGCCCATCATCCCGCCCTCGATCATCATGATCATCTACGCGCTGCAGGACGAGCACGTCTCCGTCGGCGCGCTGTTCATCGCGGGCTTCATCCCCGGCCTGTTGATCGCCGCCGCCATGAGCTGGGTCAACTGGTGGGTCTGCCGCCGGCGCGACTTCCGCTCCGACGCCCCGCGCCCCACCGGCCGCGAGATGCTCATGAACACCATCAAGGCTGTGCCCGCGCTGTTCCTGGTGGTGATCATCCTGGTCGGCATCCGCTTCGGCGTGTTCACGCCGACCGAGGCCTCGGTGGTTGCGGTGTTCTACGCACTGGTCTGTGGCAAGTGGGTCTACGGCACGCTGAAATGGTCGGCGCTGCCCGGCATCGCGGCTCGCTCGGCCATGCTCACCGCCTCGGTGCTGTTCGTGGTGGCGGCCTCGTCGGCCTTCGCCTGGGTACTCACCATCGAAGGCGTGCCGCAGGACCTGGCGCAAGCCATCATCGGCTGGGACCTCTCGCCGGTCACCTTCCTGATCGCAGTGAACATCCTGCTGCTGCTGTTCGGCATCTTCATGGAGCCGCTGCCCGGCGTCACCATCCTCGTGCCCATCCTGGCGCCGATCGCGGCCGCGCTGGGCATCGACCCGATCCACTTCGCGATGGTGGTCATCGTCAACCTCACGCTGGGCATGATCACGCCGCCGGTGGGCGGGTTGCTGTTCGTGACTTCGGTGGCGACCAAGGTGCCGCTCATGGCCCTCACGCGCGAGCTGCCGCCTTTCCTGTGGGCCCACCTCGTGGTGCTGGTGCTGCTCACCTTCGTCCCCGCGATCTCCACCTGGCTGCCGCACGCGCTGGGCTTCTGATGCGCCGCGCCGCCGCCCGCCCCAGCCCCGACGCGGCCGTCTCGCCCCAGGGCGAGATCACCGACGTGGTGCTGGACCGTGGCCTGTCGCTGCACTTCTTCCACGAAGGCGTGGCCGTGCTGTCCTCGCGCATCGAATCCGGCGAGGGTTACGCGCAGTTCAACAAGCGCGACCTGCAGGTGCTGGTGGATTTTTTCCAGGCGCCGGAGAACCGGCATCTGCTGCAACCGCCGGTGAATCCCCGGCCTTGAGGCGCTGCGGGCTCAACGCCAGCCCGGCACCTTCTTCAGCACGAAATTCATCACCGGCTCGGCCGGTGTGCCGCGCCCCTCGGCCGCACGGCGGATGCCGCGCAGTTCCTGGCCGCAGCCCGTCGGCGTGACGTCGCCTTCCCAGACCGCGTCCATGCTCACGCCGTCGGCCGATTCGTCGAGGTTGAACTCGCCATTGGCCACATCGCCCGAGACCACGGCCTGCCGGTCGTTGCCGGCCGTGCTGCGCTTCAGGCTGCCGCGCACGCTGCCCGGGTAGTCCGGATGGCGCTCGAACAGCACCGCACCGGTGGAGGCGGGCGCGGCCTCGCTGCCGCCCACCTGGGGCCACAGCGCGAGCTGCCAAAGGCCGTAGAGCTGGCCGGGTGCCATGTCACCGGCCTGGGCGCAAGCCACCGGGGGGGTGGTGGTGGCCGGGGTCTGGGAGAACGCGGGCGCGTGGCCCAGCGGGGCGAGCACGGCCAGCAGCGACAGGAGCGATCGGTTCATGGGGTGGTGTCGGACGCCTTCTGGGCGGCCTGCTGGGTCGCGCGTTGGGCGAACTCGGCGCGCAGCGCGCGCAGTTTCTCGCGCGGGTCTTCCTTCACGGTGGCCTGGTCCAACGCCATCTCCTTGATGAAGCGGCTGGCCAGCCCGGGGATGCTCTCGCGGCCCTTCTTGCGGCGCTTGAGCCAGCTCACCGCCAGCGTGCGCTGTGCGCGCGTGATGCCCACGTACATGAGACGGCGCTCTTCCTGCAGGCGCTGCGCCATGTCGGCCGCCTGCGCGTCGCTCTGGCCGGGCTCTTCTTCCATCTTGAACGGCAGCAGGCCCTCGTTCACGCCGACCAGCATCACGTGCGGCCACTCCAGGCCCTTGGACGCGTGCAGCGTCGAGAGCGTCACCACGTTCTGGTCCTGCTCGCGCTCGCTCAGCGTGGAGAGCAGGGCGATCGTCTGCACCACTTCGAGCAGGCTCTTGCGTTCGGTTTCGATCTTCACGCCGTCCTCTTCCTCCAGCTTGCCGCCGCAGCGCCCGGCCACCCAGTCGCAGAAGTCCATCACGTTGGTCCAGCGCGCGGCCGCGACCTTCTCGTTGTCCTCGCTGTCGTAGAGGTGCTTCTCGTAGTCGATGTCCTTGAGCCACTCGGTGAGGAAGGCGCGCGCGGCCTCGTGGCCCAGGGTGTGGCGCGCGCGGTACTCCAGGTCGTTCACCGCCCGGCCGAACTCGTGCAGCGTGGCCACGGCGCGCGGGGGCAGGGCGGTGCCCAGCGAGTTCGCGAACAGCGCCTCGAACAGGCTCAGCTTGTACTGCGTGGCAAAGGCGCCCAGCTGCTGCAGCGTGGTGTGGCCGATGCCGCGCTTGGGCGTGGTCGCCGAGCGCAGGAAGGCCGGGTCGTCGTTGTTGTTCACCAGCAGGCGCAACCAGGCACAGAGGTCGCGGATCTCGGCCTTGTCGAAGAAACTCTGGCCGCCCGAGACCTTGTAGGGCACCTGCGCGCGGCGCAGCGACTGCTCGAACGGGCGCGCCATGTGGTTGGCGCGGTAGAGGATGGCGAAGTCGCGCCACTCCTTGTGCTGCGAGCTCGCGCGCAGGCTCAGGATGCGCGCCACCGCGCGCTCGGCCTCGTGCTCTTCGTTGTCGGCGTCGACCACGCGCACCGGTTCGCCCTCGCCCAGGTCGCTCCACAGCGTCTTGGGAAACAGCTTGGGGTTGGGGCCGATCACGTTGTTCGCCGCGCGCAGGATCGCGCTGGTGGAACGGTAGTTCTGCTCCAGCTTGATGACCTTGAGCTCGGGGTAGTCTTGCGGCAGCTTCTTCAGGTTGTCCAGCGTGGCGCCGCGCCAGCCGTAGATGGACTGGTCGTCGTCGCCCACGGCGGTGAAGCGCCCGCGCTCGCCCACCAGCAGCTTGAGCAGCTCGTACTGCGTGGCGTTGGTGTCCTGGTATTCGTCCACCAGCACATGCCCCATCTTTTTCTGCCAGCGCGCGCGCACGTCTTCGTGCTCGCGCAGCAGCTTCAGTGGCAGGGTGATGAGGTCGTCGAAGTCCACGCTCTGGTAGGCCACCAGGCGCTCTTCGTAGCGCGCCATGATGGTGGCGGTCACGCGCTCATCCTCGTCCTTGGCCTGGGCCAGGCACTGCGCCGCGTTCATGCCGGCGCCTTTCCAGGCGCTGATCGCCCACTGCCAGCCGCGTGCCGTGGCCGTGTCGGTGGTACCACCGCAGTCCTTGAGCATGCTGGTGATGTCGTCGGTGTCGAGGATGGAGAACTGCTTCTTCAGACCGAGCACCTCGCCATCGTCGCGCAGCAGGCGCACGCCTAGGGCGTGAAAGGTACAGATCAGCACCTTCCTGGCATCGCGCCCCACGAGCTGCGCGGCGCGCTCGCGCATTTCGGCGGCGGCCTTGTTGGTGAAGGTGATGGCGGCGATGCGGTCGGCCGCGAGGCCCGCCTGGATGAGCCGGCCGATCTTGTGCGTGATCACGCGCGTCTTGCCCGAACCCGCACCCGCGAGCACCAGGCAGGGCCCCGCCAGGTGGTTCACGGCTTCCAGTTGCGCAATGTTCAGGCCGTGGGACATGGAGGGGGAGGCGGGCGTCGGGAAAGGCGGGAAACGAGCGTTGGATCATACCGGGCGGGGTGTCGCGGCCGTTCCACGGGGGCCTGAGACAATCGCCCGGTGCTGCACATCCTGCTGGTCACCTTCCCTTTCTTTGCGCTCGTGCTCGCGGGCTACGTGGCCGCGCGCCGGCGCATGCTGCCGCTGGAGGCCATTCCCGGGCTCAACGGCTTCGTGCTGTTCTTCGCCTTGCCCTGCATGCTGTACCGCTTCGGCTCCACCACGCCGATCGCGCAGCTGCTCGACGGCTGGGTGGCCGGTCTGTATCTGTTGTGCGGGCTCATCGTGGTGGGCGCCACCATCGCCTTCACGCGCAACGCGCGCATCCGCTGGAACGACGCCTCGATGGGTGCGCTGGTGGCGGCCTTTCCCAACTCCGGTTTCATGGGCGTGCCGCTCATCGTGGCGCTGCTCGGTGCGTCGGCGGCGGGCACCGTCATCCTCACCATGGTGGTGGACATGGTGATCACCAGTTCGCTGTGCATCGCGCTCTCGCGCCTGGACGAGGCGCAGGGGCAGGGCCGCGCGGCGGTGGCCGAGGCCACGCGCAAGGCGCTCAAGGGCGTGCTGACCAACCCCATGCCCTGGGCCATTGTGCTTGGCGGCCTGGCCTCGGCCTGGGCGTTCACCCTGCCCAAGCCGGTGGAGCAGACGGTGTGGCTGCTGGCCGACGCGGCCTCGCCGGTGGCCCTGTTCACCATCGGCGCGGTGCTGGCCCGCGCGCAGATGACGGCCAACCACCCCATGCCGCTGGCGGACTACCTGCCGGTGGCGCTGATGAAGCTCTTCGTGCACCCGCTGCTGGTGTTCGCCGTGGGCTGGCTTGCCCTTCGCATGGGGCTGCCGCTCTCGCCCGCGGCCCTCACCGTGATGGTGCTGGTGGCCGCGTTGCCCAGCGCGAGCAACGTCTCGCTGCTGGCCGAGCGCTTCGGGGCCGACAACGGGCGCATCGCCCGCATCATTCTCGTGACCACCGCGGCGGCCTTTCTCACGTTCTCGGGGGCGGTGGCGCTGTTGACCTGAAAGATTTTTTGTGGCCTGAATCGGAGTGATGAACCTCGACCGGTGCGACACCAACTGACCGTTTCTTCCCTCGAAGCCATCGGCCCTGCAGGCATTGCGCCGCAGGGCTTTTTTGTTTCCGACAGCAGGGCCGAACTCTCCATGGTGGCCCCTCACTTCTTTCGGGCCAAACACGCCAAGCCGACCCGGAACCTGTTGCATGACGCCCGCTGACCATCATCGCCTGTCGCAGCAGTTGTGCGGCGCCCTTGACCTCGATGACGTGGCCATGCTGCAGCAGACCGGGCTGCTGAATGTGGGCGGGCTCGAACTGGCGCTGACGTTCGATGCGCAGAATGCGGCCGATCGCCTGCAGGCGCAGCTGGATCTGGGCACGGCGGCGGCGCACCAGCGCGAGTGGATCTGGTACCGGCTGCTGGTCAGCAACTACGAATGGGGCGCGGACGGCAGCTTGTGCTGGAGCCTCACGCCGGGCGACAACCGCGCGATGCTCACGGCACAGCATCCGTTCGACGCCCGCACCACGGGCTCGGACGTGGCGCAATGGCTGCGACAGGTCATGGTGTGTGGCCAGGCGCATTGGCAGGCGCTGCCCTCGCGAAACGCCGTGGGCCATCTTCCCTCACTGGCGCCGCTGCGCCGGGGTTGTCGGCTGGCGCAGCCGGGGACCGACCACTGGGTGGCCTTGATGCGCGCGGTCTGCGAGCGCGCAGGCCTGGATCATCAGACCGAGCTGCTGCAAGGGTCGGGTACCTTGCGGGTGGACGGCGTCGACATGCTGCTACGGCGCGACGCCGCCACCCCCGATCGTTTCGAGGTGCACGTCGACCTGGGCATGGAGGTGCCGGGTTCTCGCGAACGGCTGTGGCAGGGGCTGCTGTGGAGCAACCACCTGATGGGCGTCTCCGAGCACCTGTCTTTCAGCGCGCACCCATTGCGCGATGCGGTGGTGCTCACGCTGCAACAGGCGATGCCCGAGCAGCCCTGTGCCGCGGAGTTCACCGAGTTGTTGCACGCTTTGGCGGCTCGAGCCAAAGCGTTCTGGCGCGACACGCGCGAGGCCCTTTCGCAGGGGGAGGCTGCCTTGCAGGCCGTGGAGGCGGCGCGTGCGCGTCCACGGGTTTGATGGTTATTCGTTTTTCAGAGAAAGCAACCCATGAGCATGATTGGAGCCCAACGCGCGGGTGTCGCCACCGTCGAAGCAACAGGAGCGTTGCAGAAGAAGGAGACTGCTGGGTCAGGCATCGAGTCCACTGGCGGTCGCAGCATCTTCTCGACCCGACCAGGTTCGGGTGCCAGCGACGGCCGGTCTGTGCGCTCCGATGACACAGGGCACCTTTCGGTGTCGGTCTCATCGAAAAAAGCGGACATCGCAGAGCAAGTCTCGCAGAGCGAAGAGGTGAATGCCCCGTCGACGAAGCCCACGTTTGCGCAGCGGTGGCCACGGCTGTGCAAGGTGTTGCGGGTGATCGCGGCGGTGGTGGCCGTGGTGTGTCTGCCGGTGGTGAACACCGTCGTGATTCCCCTCGTGTACCTAGCGGCCCTGTGTTCGAGGGGCTTGGGCGACGGCAGTTGGGCCGAGTTCCTGGGGAAGAGCTGGTTGGTGCGCAAGCTGTTGGGTGAAGATTTCGCCCACCGACTGGCGACCGATGACATCCCGGTGCTGCTCATGGTGGCCAGCTTCGTGTTTCCTGGCCTGTTCCCGCTTCAATCCCTCTGGCACTCGTCACAGCGTGTCATCGAGTTGGCTGAAGGACGCACGATCGGATTTGCCGAGCGTGAACGGGCCGTTCGGGTGGCGTCGTGTTACGACGAGTGGACAAGGGACCAGGGCCTGGATCCCCGCCGCTACCGCTTCCGGGACAGGGAATGGCGATCCGCTTGAGAACACCACGCCACGGACGTCGTGGGGCCTAGCGCTTCAACGCCTCCTGCTCCAGCAGCAGGTAGGTGTTGTAGGCGTTCATCCGGTTTGCCGGGCCGAACATGGGCATGGCCTCGAAGGCCGACCAGTCGGTCTTCTCATAGGCCTCCTCGAACGGCACGAAGTTCTCCACCGCGTCGCCCATGCTCTGGCGCAGGTGCTTGAGGTAGTCGCGTGTGGTGCCGATGTCCTTCTTCGGATCGGTCGACGCTGCGCCGTGCCCGGGCACGACGGCCTTGGCATCGAAGGCCAGCAGGCGTTCCAGCGACAGGATCCACTGGCGGCTGTTGGCCTGCCCCACGAAGGGCAGGCGGCCGTTGAAGAACAGGTCGCCCGCGAACAACACCTTTTCCGAAGGCACGAACACCGTGAGGTCCTCGGGCGTGTGGGACGGCCCCACCGGGGTGAGCTCGAACACCACGCCGCCGACCTGGAGTGAGGTCGGGCCATCGATCCAGACGTCGGCCGGCACGATGCGGGTCTGCTCGTCGATCCAGGGCGCCAGGTCGGTGCGCGAGGCTTCCAGGCGCAGGCGCGCGGTGTCGGACTGGATGTACTCGCGCGACGCGCTGTGCGCAATGATCTTCGCCCCCAGCTGTTTGAAGTGCTGCAGGCCGTAGATGTGGTCGGCGTGGTAGTGGGTGAGGATCACGTGCGTCACCGGCTTGTCGGTCAAGCGGCGGATCGCCTGCGTGAGCCGCTCGGCCAGCCGCGGTGAGCCCAGCGCGTCCACCACCACCACGCCTTCGGGGGTGATCACGAAACCGGCGTTGCTGATGAAGTTCTGGTTTTTGGTCGAGCCCAGTTGGGTCAGGCCTTGCACATAGTGGCTGTGCGGGCCGACCGCCTCCACCGTCATGGCTGGGCCGGTGTCGGCGGCGGGCTGGGCCTGGGCTGTGAAGGTGGTCAGGGCGATCAGGGGCGCAAGCCACCAGCGAAGGGAAAGTCGAGGCACGGTTCGTCTCCAATAGGTCTTGCCTGCTCTTATATCGCAATTTACTTATATTTGAGCGCGGTCGGCTTTGCAGGCCTTACGTTTTCGCGCCAGTTGCCGATCTTCAAGGCGAGCCGGCAACAGGGCCGGCCAGGAGTCCGCATGATCAAGCCCCCTTTGCCGCACAACGAAGCGAAGCGCCTGAAGGCGCTGCGCGACCTGGTGATCCTGGACACGCCGCCTGAGGAGCGTTTCGACCGCATCTCGGCCTTTGCGGCCCAGGAATTCAATGTGCCGATTGCGCTGGTGTCGCTGGTCGATCACGACCGCCAGTGGTTCAAGTCGTCTTTCGGTCTGGAGGACGTGCAGGAGACGCCGCGCGACATTTCCTTCTGCGGCCACGCGGTGGCGATGGCGAAGACGCTGATCGTGCCCGATGCGCTGGCCGATCCGCGCTTCGCCGACAACCCCATGGTGGTGGGCCAGCCCTATGTGCGCTTCTACGCCGGGGCGCTGCTGCGCCTGCCGTACGGGCAGGTGGTGGGCACCCTGTGCATCATGGACCGTCGCCCGCGCGAGTTCGACAAGCTCGACGAGGCCATCCTCAACGGCCTGCGCGACCTGGTGGTGGAGGAGCTGTTCCGGCGCGAGGAGGCGGTGTCGTGAGCGCCGCTGCGGGCCGGCCGCAGGTGCTGTTGATCGAACCCGATGGCCTGGTGCGCGGCACGGTGGCCTCGGTGTGCCGCGAACTGCAGTTGGTGCGGCTGCAGCAGGCGATGAGCGTCGCTCAGGGTGAAAAATGGATGCAGACCCATGCCGACCACGGCCTGCTGCTGTCGCTCGCCGAGCGCGACGCGGCGCTGGCCTTGATCGCGCGACTGCGCGCGGGTGAGCTGCGCTGCGAGCCCGATATCCCGGTGGCGGTGATGGTGAGCAGTGCCGACGCAGAGCTGGTGGCCCGGCTCAAGGAGCTCGACGTGCGCCGGTTGCTCCTGCAACCCTTCCGCCTGCGCGACGTGGTGCACACGCTGGAGCAGCTCTGGCCCATGCCCGAAGCGCTCGCCGTCTAGATTGCAAGGGGGTCCACGTCCACCGCGAAGCGGACCAGGCCACGCGCCTGCGGCAGGCTGCGGCACTCCAGCAGCACCGGCTGCCAGGCGCTCAGGAAGCGCTGCAACGCGGCGCGCGAGACGGCCTCCACCAGCAGTTGCGCGCGCTCCACGTTCGCCACGCGCTGGATCGTCAGCGGCACCGCCGGGTAGAGCGTGATTTCGTCGCGGTGCGGCAGGCCGTCGGCCGCCTGCGCGGCCGCGTTCAGGTAGGCCTGGGCCGCCTGCTGGGTTTTGGCGTCGGCGCGCAGCAGCGCCTGGTGGCCGAACGGCGGCATGCCCGCGCTTTCGCGCTCGGCCAGCTGTTGTGCGGCGAAGGCCGGGAAGTCGTGCTGGCGCAAGGCGGCGAACAGCGGGTGCTGCGGTGTCCAGGTCTGCACCCACAGCTCGCTCTGGCTGCCCTGGCTGCTGACAAAAACGGCGTCGCGCCCGGCGCGCCCGCCGGCCTGCATCAGCAGCGCGAACAGGCGCTCGGGCGCGCGGTAGTCGCTGGCGAACAGGCCCGAGTCGGCGTTGATGCCCGCCACCAGTGTGATGCGGCGGAAGTCGTGGCCCTTGGCGATCATCTGGGTACCCACCAGCACGTCCACTTCACCGCTGTGCATGGTGGCGAGCTGCAGTTCCAGGCTGCCTTTGAGCCGGGTGGAGTCGGCGTCCATGCGCGCCACGCGCGCGGGCCCGCCGTCGGGGCGTTTCACATCGGCCAGCAGGCCGGCGAGCTGTTCCTCCACCTGCTCCGTGCCCTTGCCGATGGGCGCGATGTCGAGGTTGCCGCATTCGGGGCAGGCGCGCGGCACGCGCTCGGTGAAGCCGCAGTGGTGGCAGCGCAGCGTGCGGTCGAGCTTGTGGAACACGCGGAAGGCGCTGCAGTGCGGGCAGGCGCTTTTCCAGCCGCAGTCGTGGCAGGCCAGCACCGGGGCATAGCCGCGCCGGTTGAGCAACACCATGCACTGTTCGCCGCGCGCGATGCGTTCGGCCATCGCCGCCACCAGAGGCGGGGCGAGCACCGCGCCCTTGGGCTGGTGGTTCATGTCGACCAGGCGCAGGCGCGGCAGGGCGCCGCCGCCGATGCGCGCCGGCATGGCCAGGCGCAGGTAGCGGCCTTGCTCGGCCGCGTGCCAGCTTTCCAGCGAGGGCGTGGCCGAGCCGAGCACGACGCGGCAGCGCGCCGTCGCGTCGCCCGTCCCGGCCGCCAGGGCCTCGGTTTCCACCTTGGCGCGGTAGACCGCCAGGTCGCGCGCCGAGTAGCGCGCGCCTTCCTGGCTCTTGTAGCTGGGGTCGTGTTCTTCGTCGACCACGATCAGGCGCAGCCCGGGCAGGCTGGCCAGCACCGCCATGCGCGTGCCGAGCACGATGCGGGCCTGGCCGGTGTGCGCCGCGAGCCAACTGCTCAGGCGCTGCGCAGGCGTCATGCCGCTGTGCAGGCAGACCAATGCGCCGGCGCCGAACAGGGGCTCGAAGCGCTCGCGAAAGCGCGCCTCCAGCTGCGGGGTGAGGTTGATCTCCGGCACCATCACCAGCACCTGTGCGTCGGCCTGCGCCTGCAGCACATGCTGCGTCGCCTGCAGGTAGACCTCGGTCTTGCCGCTGCCGGTGGCGCCGTACAGCAGCACCGGGGCCTGCGCCGCTTCGAGCGCTTGCAGTGCCTCGCGTTGCTCGTCGCTCAGGTCGGGGCCGGCGGTGGTGGTGTCTTCGGGCTGTGTCGGCTCGGCGCGGGCGGCCTGCTGTTTCTCTTTCTTCTTGAGGCGGCGGGCGAGCTGCACCGCGTTCAGGTCGCGCAACTGCGGCGGCAGGGCCGCGAGCGCCACCTCGCCCAGGCTGCGCTGGTAGTACTGCGCGGCGAAGCGCACCAACTGGCGCCAGCGCGCGTTGAGGGGCGGCAGGCCGTCGAGCACACCGGCCACGGCTTTGGTCTGGGCTTCGGTGAGTCCTTCGGGCGGTTCGTCGGGGCATTCCCAGACCACACCCAACACCTCCCGGGCACCGAGCGGCACCCGCACCAGCGTGCCCGGCGTGAGCGACAGCTCACTCCAGTAGGTCAGGCTGGCGCCCACCCCGCTGTGGGCCGGGGTGGCGACGACGACGCTGGGCCAGAAAGCCATGCTTAGCGCCCATTCCTCAGCTGGACTGGCGGAAGGCGCGCTAAGTCGTTGATTTGACAGTGCATCGAAACATATCCAGACTTTTTGTGGATAACTTTGTTGATAGTTTGCCTGGGCGGCGTCAGAACCCTTGCAAATCAAGGGTTTGCTTAAATTGCCCGCAAAAAAAGCAGAAATTAAAACTGTTATGAATCAACAACTTACGAGGCACTTGTAGGATTTGTCCTGCGCCTGGGGCGGCTGAGCCTGATGGCGCACCGCAGCACGAATTTTGTGCATAAGTAAGGCGTGTCAAGTGACTTTTTCGGCATTATTTGTGTTATGGCCAGTCGGAGGCGGCCTTTTTGACCGCCTCATGACACCCCTGCGGGCGCGTTTCAGGCGCCCTGGCGCAGCCGCCGTGAATGAGAATGCACCGCATCCACGAGCACCGAGACGTGCTCCGGCGGCGTGTGCTGGCTGATGCCGTGGCCCAGGTTGAAGATGTGCGTGGGGCCGGTGCCGGCGCCCTGGTGCGGCCGGCCGAAGCTTTCGAGCACCGCCGCCACTTCGGCCTCGATGCGCTCGGGCGGCGCGAACAGCACGTTGGGATCGATGTTGCCCTGCAGGGCTTTGCCGCCGGGGCCTTCGCCCACCTGGGCGCGCGCGCGGGCCAGGTTCACGGTCCAGTCCAGGCCCAGGGCGTGGCAGTCCAGGTCTTTCATGTCGTCCAGCCACAGGCCGCCACCCTTGGTGAAGACGATGCGCGGGATCACCACGCCCTCGTGTTCGCGCTTGAGCTGCGCCAGCACGCGGCGCGTGTAGGCCAGACTGAAGTCCTGGAACTTGCCGTCGGCGAGCACGCCGCCCCAGCTGTCGAACACCATCACGGCCTGCGCGCCGGCCTCGATCTGCGCGTTAAGGTAGGTGGCCACCGCGTCGGCGTTGACCGCGAGGATGCGGTGCATCAGGTCGGGGCGCGCGTACATCAGCGATTTCACAGCGCGGTAGTCGTCGCTGCCGCCGCCTTCGACCATGTAGCAGGCCAGCGTCCAGGGGCTGCCCGAGAAACCGATCAGGGGCACGCGGCCGTTGAGCGCCTTGCGGATCGAGGTGACGGCGTCGAACACGTAGCGCAGCTTGTCCATGTCGGGCACGGCCAGCGCGGCCACGTCGGCCTCGGTGCGCACGGTTTTCTCGAACTTCGGGCCTTCACCCAGGGCGAACGACAGGCCCAGGCCCATGGCGTCGGGCACGGTGAGGATGTCGCTGAACAGGATGGCCGCGTCCAGCGCGTAGCGCTCCAGCGGCTGCAGCGTCACCTCGGTCGCGTAGTCGGTGTTGGTCGCCAGCCCCATGAAGCTGCCGGCCTGGGCGCGCGTGGCGCGGTACTCGGGCAGGTAGCGGCCGGCCTGGCGCATGAGCCAGACGGGCGTGTGTTCGGTGGATTGGCGAAGGCAGGCGCGCAGAAAGCTGTCGTTCTGCAGGGGGGCAAAGGGCATGTCGGTACCGGGGACAGGGGTAGGGGGTATCGGGGGATTATCGGCCCCCACCCAGGGCACAGGCGCATCGGCTACGCCGCGCCGTTTTTGTACTTGATGCCGCAGCCGTAGGCGCGGCTGGTGGCCACGCTCAAAGGCTTGCCGGTGCGCAGCTCGCTCAGGCCCTGGCGCACGTAGTTGGTGGCCTTGGCGATGTCGTCCACCCGGGCCGAGGCGATGCTGTCGATGCCGCCGGCGTACACCAGCAGGCCCTGCGCATTGACGATGTACATGTGCGGCGTGACGCGCGCGGCATAGGCTTCACCCACCTTGCCGTCCTCGTCCATCAGCGTGGCGGTGGGGCTGGCCTGTTTCTCGGTCATCCAGCGGCCGAGCTGCTGGGGCGACTGGTAGTCGGCGCTGTCGTCGCGCGTGGAGTTGACCGCGAGCCAGACCACGCCCTGGCCGTTGGCTTCCTTCTGCAGCGCCTGCATGTTGCCCTGGTAGTGCTTGCGCACGAAGGGGCAACCGGGGTTGTTCCACTCCAGCACCACGGTCTTGCCCTTGAAGTCCGAGAGCCGGACCGTCTTGCCGGAGGTGTCCTGGAGGCTGAAGTCGGGCGCGGCCTGACCCACACCGGGGGCCGCGAACGCGGGCGTGACCAGCATCGTGCCCAAGGGCGAAAAGACGGCCAGGGCGAGCAGGGGACGGCGTTGCATGGTGGAACTCCTGGAAGACACGGTGGATGAACAAACAAGGAGCTGCTCGGCCTACAGCCGGGCCAGCGCCGCGCGGACCTCCTCGACGCTGAGCACTTCGGTCAGCACCTGCGGGGCCTGACCGTTCTTGTAGATCGCGTACACCGGCACGCCGTTGCGGCCCAGGCCGGCGAGTGCGGCCGTCACGGCCGGGTCGCGGCGCGTCCAGTCGGCGCGCAGCAGGGCCACGTTCTTGCCGGCCATGTCGCCGAGCACACTGGCATCGGCCAGCGTGGTGCGCTTGTTGTACTGGCAGGTGACGCACCAGGCGGCGGTGAAGTCGACGAACACCGGGCGACCTTGCGCGACCAGGTCGGCCTGGGCCTGCGGGCTCCAGGGCTGCCAGCTCACGCCTTCGACCGCCGTGGCCACGGCTTGGCCGGGGACGGTGTCCTGCAGGCGCGTCACGTTCGGGCCGAGGGTCCAGCCCAGCCAGGCCAGGCCGATGAGCGAGAGCCCGGCGATCACGGTGCGGCCGCGGCCGCGCAGGCCCAGGGCCCAGACCAGCAGGGCCAGCACCACCAGCAGCATGAGCAGCGCGGCCGCGCCGTCGATGCCGCTTTGTTGGCCCAGCACCCACAGCAGCCAGACCACGGTGGCGAACATGGGGAAGGCCATGAGGTGGCGGAAGGTGGCCATCCAGGCGCCCGGGCGCGGCAGCGCGCGCGCCACCGCCGGCACCCAGCTGGCGAGCAGGTAAGGCAGCGCCATGCCGAGCCCGAGCGCGGCGAACACGGCCAGCGCCTGCCCGGCAGGCAGGGCGATGGCCAGGCCCAGCGAGGCGCCCATGAAAGGCGCGGTGCAGGGCGAGGCGATGGCGGTGGCCAGCACGCCGGTGAGGAAGGCGTCGGTGGTCGGGTTGCGGGCCTGCAGGCTGGCGATGCGGCTGGGCAGCACGCTGCCGAACTCGAACAGGCCGGCCAGGTTCAGGCCGATCAGGGTGAACAGCACGGCCAGCGCGGCCACCACGCCCGGGCTTTGCAGCTGGAAGCCCCAGCCGAGCTGCTCGCCCGCCGCGCGCAACCCGAGCAGCAGGGCGCCGAGCGCGACGAAGGAAAGCACCACGCCGGCGGTGTAGGCCAGGCCGTTGGCCCGGTGGGCACGGCGGTCGTCGGCGTGCTGCGCGAAGGCCAGCACCTTGATCGCCAGCACCGGGAACACGCAGGGCATGAGGTTGAGGATGAGGCCGCCGAGCAGCGCACCCAGCAGGGCCGCGCCCAGGGTGAGCGAGCTGGCACCGCCCACAGGGGCGGCGGCGGTTGCACGGGCCGCATTGGCGTCCAGCGCGGCCTGCAGCGCCTCGGGCACGGCGGCGGGCAGCGGGGCGGCGGCCGGCCAGGTGCCTTGCACCGGCACGTCCAGGCGCACGCCGGTGCTGCCCGGGCCCTGGCCCGCAGGCGAGGCCTGGGCGAGCACCAGCGCGAGCCGGTCGGGGCTGTCGCTGCGGTGCGGCGAGAGCGGCACGCGCGCGCTCCAGCGTTCGCCGTCCCAGGCCTGTGTCCAGGGCTGGCCGGGTTCGATCAGGCCGGCGGCTTCGGGGAAGAACTCCAGCGACCGGCCGCGCCAGGCGGCAGGCAGGCCGTCGAGCGCCACGTTCAGGAAGCCGGGCTCAGGCGCGGCGCGGCTGCCCAGGGCCGGTTGGTCTTTGGGAGCGGCCTGGAAGCTGGCATCGAAGGCGGCGCCGTGCAGGCCGGTGGAGCCCTGCACGGGAATGCGAAGGCTGAAATGGCCCTCTTCGGGGATGCACTCCTTGCGGCAGACCAGCCAGGTGGCGTAGAGCTTGACGTCGATCTGCCGGCCGGTGAAAGCGGGGTCCACGGTCAAGGGCACGGGCAGCACGACTGTGCCGTCGTAGCCGTAGTTGGCGAGGTTGCCGATCGGGAACTTGCGCGGCGTGGGCCAGGCGATGGTTCCGGCCGTCACGCCAGGCGGCAGCGTCCACTGCAGGTCGGTGGGCAGGCCGGAGTCGCCCGAGTTCTTCCAATAGGTGTGCCAGTCGGGCGCGTGGGTGATCTGCAAGCCGACCCAGACCGGCTGGCCCGGCCCGGCCCCCTCGGGAGCATGGGCGAGCAGCTCGGCGCGCGCCTGGTCGCTCTGCACCACGGTCTGCGCGGGCGTGCCCGACAGCAGGCCCTGGGCGGGCACCGAGAAGGGGGCGAGGGCCAGCAGCAGGGCGCCGAACAGGTGGCGCGTGGTGCGGCGGGCCGAAGAAAAGGCGTTGAGGGGCATCGGACAACAGGCGGGGGGACAGGGG
>NZ_JBWKZH010000057.1:0-37031 GCF_059424305.1 Hydrogenophaga sp. GW456-12-10-14-TSB4
GCCGGCTGGGGCACGGGCTCGATCAAACCCAGCGCGAGCAAGGCCTGCAGTTGCTCACGCACCTGGGGCAGGCCGCGCTCGGCCATGCTGGCCACGGTGTCGCTGCCGTTCACCATGATGAGCACCGAGCGCATGGCCGCCGGCACACGGTCCGAGCGCTGCACGATCTCGGCGCGGCCGCGCGCGGTTTTCTGGAACACGGTGGCGGGCATGGCGACCTCAGCAGATCCGCGGCAGCTGTTCGCCGCTGAGCCAATCGACCACGCGCCGGCCGCCGAAACGCGTGGCCATCTGCACGAAGTGGTGCGGGTCGGCCGTCACCGTGCCGATGCGCGCGGCGTCTGTGCCCAGCGGGTGGGCGCGCATGGCCGCGAGCACGGCCTCGGCCGCCTCGGGCGCGCACACCGCGACCAGCTTGCCTTCGTTGGCCACGTAGAGCGGGTCCAGCCCGAGCAGCTCGCAGGCCGCGTCCACCTGCGGCCGCACCGGGATGGCGGCCTCCTGCAGCAGCATGCCCACGCCGGACTGGCGCGCGATCTCGTTGAGCGTGGTGGCCAGGCCGCCGCGCGTGGGGTCGCGCAGCACGCGCACCGCGCCCGGCGCGGCCGCGAGCATGGCCGCCACCAGCGTGTGCAAGGCGGCGGTGTCGCTCTCGATGGTGGTCTCGAAGGCCAGCGATTCGCGCTGCGAGAGCACGGCCACGCCGTGGTCGCCAATCGTGCCGGAGAGCAGCAGCACGTCGCCTTCGCGCGCGTTGCGCCCGCTGATGTCCACGCCCGGCGGCACCACGCCGATGCCGGTGGTGCTGATGAACACGCCGTCGCCCTTGCCTTTTTCCACCACCTTGGTGTCGCCGGTGACGATGGGCACACCGGCCTCCCGCGCGGCCTGTGCCATGGAGCGCACCACGCGCTGCAGCTCGATCAGCGGGAAGCCTTCTTCCAGGATGAAGCTCGCGCTCAGCCACAGCGGTGTGGCGCCGGACATGGCCACGTCGTTCACCGTGCCGTGCACCGAGAGGCAGCCCACGTCGCCGCCGGGGAAGAACAGCGGCGAGACCACGTGGGCGTCGGTGGCGACCACCAGCCGGCCCTGGCCGGGGTCGAGCGCGGGCAGGGGCAGCACCGCGCCGTCGTCGCCCTGGCGCAGCCAGGGGTTGTCGAAGGCGGCGAGAAACAGCTCTTCGATCAGCTGCGCGGCGGCCTTGCCGCCCGCGCCGTGGCCCATGTCCACGCGGCCGTGCTTGATGTCGAGCGGGCGCGTGTAGTTCTTCTTCACCGGGCGCGGCGCGGGCGCCTCGCCGCTGGCGGCCTGGTCGGTGTCGGTTCTCATGGCGTGGCCTCCTCGATGGCGGCGGTGGCGATGGGGATGTCGCGGAAGCGCCCGTAGGCGTAGTGCGCGGCGCAGGCACCTTCGCTGGACACCATGCATGAACCCACCGGGTTTTCGGGCGTGCACACGGTGCCGAAGATCTTGCAGTCGGTCGGCTTCTTCACGCCTCGCAGGATCGCACCGCACTCGCAGGCCTTGTTGTCGGCCACCGGGCGGTAGGTCAGCGCGAAGCGGCGCTCGGCGTCGAATTCGGCATACGCCTCGCGGATCTTCAGCGCGCTGTAGGGCACCTCGCCCAGGCCGCGCCACTCGAAGCTGGGCCGCAGCTCGAACACCTCCGACACCAGCGCCTGCGCCTTGAGGTTGCCTTCGCTGGTGACGGCGCGCTTGAACTGGTTCTCCACGTGGGCGCGGCCTTCGTTGACCTGGCGCACCAGCATCAGGATGGCCTGCATCACGTCCAGCGGCTCGAAACCGGCGATCACCACCGGCTTGCGGTACTCCTCGGCGAAGTGCTCGTAGGGGCCGGCGCCGATCACGATGCTCACGTGCGCCGGGCCCACGAAACCGTCGATGGGCACGGTGCCGTACTCGCGCACCTCGGGCGATTCCAGGATGTGCGTGATGGCCGAAGGCGTGAGCACGTGGCAGCACAGCACGCTGAAATTGGTGAGGCCTTCGCGCTGCGCGAGCTGGATGGTGAGCGCGGTCGGCGGCGTGGTGGTCTCGAAGCCGATGGCGAAGAACACCACCTCGCGCTGCGGGTTCTGGCGCGCCAGGGCCAGTGCATCGGCGGCCGAATACACCATGCGGATGTCGCCACCGCGCGCCTTGGCGCGGATCAGCGAGAGGCTTTCCGACGCCGGCACGCGCATGGTGTCGCCGTAGGTGCAGACGATGGCGCCCTGCGCGAGCGCCAGGCCGATCGCCTGGTCGATGCGGCCGATGGGCAGCACGCAGACCGGGCAGCCCGGGCCGTGCACCATCTTCACGTTGGGCGGCAGCAGCTCCATCACGCCGTAGCGCGAGATCGCGTGCGTGTGGCCGCCGCAGAATTCCATGAAGCTGTAGGTTCGGTCGGGGTGGGCTTCGGCGGCGATGCGCGCGCCGATCTGCTTCGCCAACTCACCGTCGCGGAATTCGTCGATGTATTTCATGGTGTGGCCTCCTCGTTCAAACGGGCCATCTCGGCGAACAGCGCCAGCGTGCGCTCCGCCTCTTCGGGGTCGATGGTGCCGATGGCGTGGCCCACGTGCACGATCACGTAGTCGCCGACCTTCACGTCGGCCACCAGGGCGATGGAGATCTCCTTGCGGATGCCACCGAGATCGACCACCGCCTGGTCGTGTGGCCGCAGCTCCACCAGCCGCGCGGGGATGGCTAGGCACATGGTTCGGTTTCCTTTTCGTGGGGCGTTGTCTGAACGGAAGCGAGAGATTCGAGCTGGCGCGCGGCCGCCCAGGCCTGGCCCAGGGCCAGCCCGGCGTCGCCACAGCCGTGCGGGCCGGGCCGGTGCACGCCGAGGCCGGCGCTGCGCAGGCGCTCGGTCACGCGCTCGCGCAGCAGGCGGTTGAAGAAGCAGCCGCCGCCCAGGCACACGGTGGTGCTGCCGTGGTCGCGCGCGGCGCGCGTGGCCCAGTGCGCCAGCGCATCGGCCAGCGCGATGTGAAAACCCGCCGCCGCCTCGTCCACGCGGTCGGTGCGCACGTCGAGCAGCGCGGCGAACAGGCCGCGCAGGTCGAGCCGGCGCTGGCCGTCGGGCAGGGTGTCGGTGAGCAGGTCCACCAGCGAGGCGGGCAGGGGCGGCTGCGCCGGGTGCAAACCGAGCCAGCGCGCGGCGGCGGCTTCGAGCGCGATGGCGGCCTCGGCTTCCTCGGTCTGGCGCACGCTCAGGCCCAGTGCGGCGGCGGCGGCGTCGAACCAGCGCCCGGCGCTGCTGGTGGGTGGGCAGTTCAGCCCGCGCGCCAGCATCTGCTGCACACCGCTGGCCGTGGCCTCGCCCACCACGGGGGCGAAGCGCGGCACGATCTCCGCGCCCCGGCCCAGCGCGTGCAGGGCGCTGGCGGCCATGCGCCAGGGCTCGCGCGCGGCGCGGTCGCCGCCGGGCAGGGCCAGCGGGTGCAGGTGGCCCAGGCGCTGGCCATCCGCGCCGTCCACCCGCAGCAGTTCGCCGCCCCAGGCCTGGCCGTCATCGCCCAGGCCCACGCCGTCGAGCGCGAGGCCGATCACCGGGCCTTCGATGCCGTGCTCGGCCACCACGGCCGCGATGTGCGCGTGGTGGTGCTGCACACCGACAGCGGGCACGCCCAGCGATTCGGCGAGGTCCATCGCCAGTCGGCTGCTGAAGAAATCCGGGTGCAGGTCGTGCGCCACCGCGGCCACCGGCCCGTGCTGTTGCAGCAGCGCGCGGGCCGAGGCTTCGAGCGCGGCGCAGGCGGCGGGGTCGCTCAGGTCGCCGTGCACCGCCGTCCAGTGGGCCCGGCCCTGCGCGTCGAGCAGGCACGCGGCGTTCTTCAGCCAGGCGCCGCAGGCGAGCACGGGGGTGGTGGCCATCATGCGTGGACGTGGTGATCGTGGTCGTGGTGCATCTGGTGGTCCAGCCAGTGCAGCCAGGCGTCCATGCCGTCGCCGGTGGTGGCGCTGAGCTGGATCACCTCGATGCCGGGGTTCACGCGCCGCGCGAGCTCGATGCAGCGCGCCACGTCGAAGCGCACGTGGGGCAGCAGGTCGGTCTTGTTGAGCACCATCAACGAGGCGGCGGCGAACATGTCGGGGTACTTCAGCGGCTTGTCCTCGCCCTCGGTCACTGAGAGGATGGCCACCTTGGCGGCTTCGCCCAGGTCCCACACGGCGGGGCACACCAGGTTGCCCACGTTCTCGATGAACAGCAGGCTGTGTTCGTCGTGGTGGTGATGGTGGTGATCGTGGTCATGGTGATCACCGTGGTGCGAGTGCAGCCGCGCGAAGGCCTCGGCCACCATGGGCGCGTCGAGGTGGCAGCCCTTGCCGGTGTTGACCTGGATCGCTGGCGCGCCGGTGGCGCGGATGCGGTCGGCGTCGAAGCTGGTCTGCTGGTCGCCCTCGATCACCGCCACGTGCAGGCCGGGCGTGCGCGCCTTGAGCTTCTCGATGGTGGCGCACAGCAGCGTGGTCTTGCCCGAGCCCGGGCTGGAGACCAGGTTGAGCGCGGTCACGCCGTGCGCGTGGAAGTGCGCGCGGTTGTGCGCGGCCACGCGGTTGTTGGCACCGAGGATGTCGGTCTCCAGCTTGATGGCGCGCGCCTGGCTCATGCCGGGCACCGAGACGCGCGCGGCGCCGGCACCGAAGTGCAGGTCGCCATTCGCGGGGTTCACCTGCAGCGCGGCCGGCGCCACGGCGGCGTCGTGCTCGCTGCATCCACATACGACACACATGGTCGGTCTCCTGTTTTCGTGGGGGTTCAATCATCGGCCACCTGCATGTCCAGCACGCGCAATTCAGCGCCACCGGTCGGCTGCAAATGGAAACTGCCGCAAGCCGGGCAGGCGTCGCCGCGCTGGGCCAGGGCCACGGTCTGCGAACAGCCCAGGCACCAGGCCTGGCCCGGGGGTTCTTCGATCTCGATCGCCGCGCCTTCGAGCAGCGTGCCGGGGGCCAGGGCTTCGAGCGCAAAGCGCAGCGCGCGCACGTCCACGCCGGCGAGCTGGCCGGCTTCGAGCCGCAGCGCCAGCAGGCGCTGAAAGCCTTCGCGCGCGGCCGTGTCTTCCACCAGCTGGAGCACACCACCGGCCAGACTGGCTTCATGCATGGTCGAGCTCCTGGGCGCGCGCGAGGTGCTCGATGGCGAAGGGCACGCAGGGGTCGAAGGCGGCCACCAGCAGGTGCACGCGCCGCGCGAGCGCGGCCTCGGGCAGGTCCGGGTCGAGCCGGGCCAGGCGCTGGCCCACCTCGCCTTGCGGGTGGAAGTTCCATTCGGTGGGCGCGACCACGCGGCAGGCCAGCACGCGCTGCGAGTCCGGGTCCACCTCGACCTGGTGCACCAGCAGGCCGCGCGCCATCTCCACCCAGGCCAGGCCGCGCCGCGGGCCGGTGGCCAGGGCGCCCCAGTCCAGCCAGCTGTCGCCGCCGTCGAGCGCCAGGCGCGCCAGCTCGGCCAGGCGGCTGCCCAGCAGCGCCCAGGGCGAGAGCGGGGCGTCGTCGGCCACGCCGGCCAGGCGTGTCCAGGGGCCGGTGTGGGCGCAGGCGCCGTTCCATTGCGGGCGCAGGGCGAAGGCCGGCTTGAGCGCGAGCGTGGCGCCCAGCATGCACAGGCCGGGCGGCTCCGCGTGCGGGCGCAGCGCGCCGGCCGGCGAGAGCGGTGCCACGCCGTCGGCGCTGCTGCACGCGCCGGCCACCAGCGCGGGCAGCCAGTGGTCGCGCTGGCGGCGGCTCCAGGTGTGCAGCCAGTCGGGGCCACCGGCCTGCCAGGCCGCGAGCCAGTCGGCCGGCGGCAGGTGCAGCAGGGTGTGCTGCAACCAGTCGCGCAGCGCCGGCCAGGGGTCGGGCGCGGTCTGCGTGGGCGCGGGCCAGTGGCGCAGCGCGGCCAGCGCGCTGGCCGCGCAGGCGCCGCGCTCGGCGGGGTTGGCGGCCAGCAGGCGCGGCCAGTCCAGGCCGATGCGGCGCACGTGCTCCATCGCGGTCTCGCGCCGCAGCAGCTCGGCCACGCCGGGCGACGCCGGCAGCAGGCCGGGTGCGGCGGCCTCGATGGCAAGCTGGCTGCACAGGCGGTGCGCGTGGCTGCAGAGGTTGAACAGGCTGCCCATGAGCCCGGGCAGGCGCGCCACCGGCACGCCGTGGCCCATGCGCGCGGCCCAGTCCTGCCGCGTGTTCATCAGGCCCAGCGGCGGCGGTGCGCCGGGGCGCATGCGCAGGCTGCCGGCCAGGTCCTGCAGGCCGGCGGGGGCCATGCCGTTCATGCCCGGCCTCCCAGAAAGAAAGCGCGGCGCGCGGGCATCGGCGGGGGTGCCGCCGGCGGCGCGGGCCGGGTGAGCGCCAGCGCTTCGCGCGCGGTCTCGCGCGCCAGGGCCTGGGTGCCGAACTCGCCCATGGGCGAGAACAGCGCGCAGGTCTCGTGGTAACCGATGGCGGGGTCGTGCGCGCCGATGAAGTCGAAGCGCTCGCTGCCGAAATCGCGCACGAAGCTGCGGCCCACCTGGCCGCCGTGCGGCAGCGCTTGCGCGGGCAGGCGCACCAGGCTCATGAACCAGGGTGTGATGAGCACGCCTTCGGCCACGGGGTCTTCGTCACCGGTCCTCGCCCACTCGAAGCCCACCGCTTCCACGCACAGCGCGGCATTGAGCAGCGGAACGCCCTGCATGCGCTCGGCCTGCACATGCCGGTAGAAGTCTTCGAGGGCTTGCACGCGGTTCATCATGGCAACAACAAAAACTGATCGGGCTCGCAATCACAGTTCGGGCAGCGCCAGTGCGACGGCAGGTCGGCGAAGGGCGTGCCGGCGGCGATCTGCCACTGAGGGTCGCCCACGGCGGGGTCGTAGACCCACCAGCAGATCTTGCACTCCAGGCGCGAGCCCGGGCGCAGCACCTCGCGGTTGCCGAGGTAGGAGCCCTCGAAACCCTCGAAATGCTCGCCGCTCATGTGGCCTCCAGCCAGGCCATGACCTCGCCCAGGCGCTCGTGCGAATCGCGCAGGTCTTCGGGCGCGGCCATCGCCACCTCGGGCATGTCCACCACCTCCACCGTGTTGAGGATCACCTTGTCCATGGAGTTGTAGTACACCACGCGCCAGCAGTTCGGCAGCCGCGTGTTGGAGATGCGGCAGTTGCCGTACCCGCGCGAGAGCATGAGCACGCGGCCGGTGCCGAGCTGATGGTCCAGGAAGCCGATGTCTTCGGGCGTGACGGGCAGCAGCGTGAGGTTGACCACGTGCGAAACCTGGCCGGGTTGCCAGCGCGCCACCTGGTCGCGGATCTCATCCACCAGCAGCGGTGCGTTCTGCACATTCGGCGGCAGCAGGCCGTTCCACTGCGGCGGGCTGGCCCACACGTCTTCGGCGGCGGTGGCGGCGAACAGCGAGGGCACCGGGCCGACCTCGATCGCGTCGTCCACCAGCTCGGCGTCGCGGCCTTCCTCGTGGCGCCAGGTCATGAGGCGCCAGACGCCGGCGAACACCGACTCCTGCACGCGCACTTCGAGGTTGCCCGCGCCCAGCTGCACGATGGCGCTGGCCTCGCCCTCGCCCAGCACCTGGTTGATGATGCGGAAGTCGCGCGGCGAGAGCTGGCGCAGCGGCACCAGGCCCGGGGCACCGCCCTCGGCGCCCTGCTCCAGCAAGGTCAGCACCTGCTGCAGCGCGGCGCGCGCCTGGTCCAGCCCCACCAGTTCCTCGGGCTCGGGCAGCACCGGCGGGCGGTAGGTGCTCATGTCCTTGGGCAGGGGCAGGTAGTCGAGCGACTCGTCTTCGGGTTGCGTGCCAGGGCCCAGGGCCACGAGCGGAATGGGAAAGTCTTTCATGGGGTGTCCTTGGGTTCAGTGGCAGCCGCCGGCGTCGCTGGAAGAAGAAGCCGCCGTCTTGCTCACGACGGGAATGCCGATGGTGGGCGGGCGCGAAGGCGGCATGCGCAGCGCGGCGTCCACGCCTTGCAGGTACACGTCCCAGTCCTGCATGCCGGCGATGGCGGTGACGTATTGCCCGCCGCGGAAGAACAGCAGCGAGGGCCAGCGCTGCGAGCCGTAGCGGCGCGCCACCGCGTCTTCGCTCTCGCGTGGCACGGCGGCCACCGCGAAGCGGCCGGCAAACACCTTCATGAGCTCGGGCAGCACGGCAGCCACGTCCTGGCCTTCGGGGAAGCGCACGGCGTCGCCGGCCAGCAGCAGCACGCGGTCGCCGGGCTGGGCGGCCCAGTCGGCCACGCTGGTCTCGTCGACGAGGGCGGCGCCGAACTCGCGCACCAGGCGCATCACCAGCGGCGCGGCGGGGTCGGTGCTGGGCGGGGTGACGGCCAGCGGGCGGAAAGCGGTCTCGGTGGTCATGACAAAGTCTCCTGAAGAATGGAATTCAACCGTTGGCGAGCTGGCGCAATTGCTCGGCGCTCATGCGCGAAGGCAGCTCGAAGCCGGCCTCGCCGCCCGCGCCCTGGCCCTGCATGGCGCCCAGCACGAGGTCGAGTGCGGCGTTCACTTCGCTGGCGCGCTCGGCGTCGATGCGCTCGCGCGCGTCGCCCAGGAACACCAGCAGCCAGTCGCCCGGCGCCACGTCGCCCACCAGCGCGGTGGTCACGCGGCGGCGCTCGCCGCGCCCTTCGCACAGCGCGTGGCCGGGCTCGATGGCCGTGACCTGCATGGGCATGCCGATGCACATGTCAGGCCGTCTCTTTCGGAAAGAAGCGCTCGTCGCCTTCGCGGCAGGCCGCGTCGGGCGCGGGGCGCTGCGTCTCGTAGGCGGCGAGCGCGAGCTCGTCCATCGTCACGGTCTCGCGCCCGCTCAGCGGCTCGCGGCGGGGCGCGGGCTCACCGCCCCAGCGCGCGATCTCGGCCACGGCCAGCGCCAGGGCTTCGTCCATCGCGGCCTTCACCACCGGGCGCAGGCTGCCGCCGTAGTCCTCCAGCTCCTGCGGCTGGCAGCCGATCAGCAGCACCTGGGCCGGGTACTGGCCGGTGAGCTGGGCGAGCGAGAGCACTTCCTGGAAGCCGGTCTGGTGCAGGCTCATCTTCTTCGCGCCCAGGAAGCGCGGCACTTCGTCGTCGCGCACCAGCTTCAGCGTGCCGGGGGCCAGGCCGTAGTCGATCGCGTCGAAGATCAGCAGGCAGTCGGCCGCCTGCACGTGCTGGATGAGGTACAGGCCTTGCGTGCCGCCGTCCACCAGCGACACGTGGGGCGCGAACTCGTGGCGCTGCTGCAGCGCTTCCACGCAGCGCACACCGAAGCCTTCGTCGGCCCACAGCAGGTTGCCGATGCCCAGCACGCAGATGGAGAGCGGGGTGTCACCGCTGGGGTGACAGGCGTTTTCAGGCGAGGTGAGGCTCATGGCGGACAGGCTCACAAAAATCAGGTGGAAGAAAGAAGGGCGGCCGCGCGCAGGCGCTTCCAGGCGTGGAAGCTGTCCCAGGCGGCCTGCTGCGCGAGCCAGAAGGCCGCGTCCACGCGGAAGACGCGCGCGCAGCGGATGGCGGTGTCGGGCGACATGGCGCGCTGGCCATGCACCAGCTCGTGCAGCCGCCGGCGCGACAAACCCAGCAGCCGCGCGGCCTCGCTCTGGTTGAGCGAGAGCGGGCGCAGGCAGGTGCGCGCCAGCAGCCGCCCCGGGTGCGTGGGCACGCGCAGCGGCACGCCCACCGGCGGCAGGGCCGGGGCGAGCTTGAAGGCAACTGCTGCGCGTTTCACGCTCATTCCTTGAACGTGCGGTGGCCGGAGATCATCGTGCTCAC
This sequence comes from Hydrogenophaga sp. GW456-12-10-14-TSB4, assembly GCF_059424305.1. Taxonomy (NCBI): domain Bacteria; kingdom Pseudomonadati; phylum Pseudomonadota; class Betaproteobacteria; order Burkholderiales; family Comamonadaceae; genus Hydrogenophaga; species Hydrogenophaga sp. GW456-12-10-14-TSB4. The sequence goes on from NZ_JBWKZH010000057.1 coordinate 9,738, forward strand.
GATGCTCTGGCGGCCCATGATGTCTTCGCGAATGGCCGCGTAGATGTGCAGCAGCACGAAGGTCACGATGCCCCACATGCCCAGGCGGTGCCAGGTGTGCACGTCCTGGCTCTGGCCCATGAGCGGGATCACCCAGCCGAACAGGTGGTCTTGCCACGAGCCGGCCTGCGAGCCCTCGCTGTACAGCGCGAAGCCGGTGACGATCATGAAGATCGACAGCATCAGGTAGAAGGCGAACATCGCAAACCGCGCCAGCGGGTTGTGGCCCACGTACTGGTTGGGCTTGGGGATCAGGAACAGGTACCAGCGCAGCATGTTGAACACCTCGCGCCAGTAGGCCTTCTGGAACAACGGCACCCAGAACAGCTCCTTGGCGTGGTGGTTGCCCACCAGCGCCCAGTAGGCGCGCGCCACCAGGCCCACGGCCATGATGTAGCCCGCCGCGAAGTGGGCGAAGCGGATGTAGCCCATGAGGTAGTTCGCGCTGGCCTCGCCCGGCATGGTGGGCAGCGGCTGGCCGATGAAGTAGCCGGTGACGCACAGCACGGTGATCGACAGCGCGTTGATCCAGTGCCAGAGGCGCACCGGCACCTCGTACACATAGACCGAGCGGATCGTCTGGCCCTGCTGCAGTTCGAGCGCGTCCGCGTTGGCGTGCGCCGTGGAGGATGGGGTGGACATGGTGACCTCCTTGAAAGAGGGTGCTGCCGCGTCAGGCCGCGAGCTGGCCGAAGAGGTACAGGCCGGCCGCGCTCAGCAGCGCGCCCAGGCCGCCCAGCGCCCAGCCGCTGCGCTCGGCCAGCCAGCGCCGGATGCCCAGGCCGATGCCCACGCCGCCCACGTGCAGCAGCGCGGTGGTGAACAGAAAGCCCACCGCGTAACCGGCGAAACCGCTCTCGGGTGTTTCGGAACCGTGCGCCAGGCCGTGCAGCGAAGCGGCGGCGGCGATCAGCCCCAGGCCGATGGCCGGCGGCACCGTGGCGCGGCGCGCGAGCAGCAGCATGCCGCCGAACAGCACCACCGAAAGCGACACGCCGTGTTCAAGGTAAGGCACCGTGAAGCCGAGCATGCCCAGCGTGGCGCTGACGATGAGCGCCAGCAGGAAGGTGGCCGGGCCCTGCCAGGCCCTGGAAGCCGGCAGCGCCGAGACCGACCACACGCCCACGGCCACCATGGCCAGCAGGTGGTCGGGCCCGAAGGGGTGCACCAGGCCCTCGAACAGGCTGCTGGTGCCGTGGCCCGTGTGGGCCTGCGCGGCGCCGGCCGCGCCGGCCAGCAAGGTGGCGGCGATCAGGCCGCGCGCGGTGTTGCTCTTGAATGTCATGGGGGATCTCCTCGTTCTTGTGGGGGCGTTCAGCGAACCGTGACGCGGCTCATCTCCTGGCCGTCTTCGCTCATCACGTGGGTGGAGCAGGCCAGGCAGGGGTCGAAGCTGTGCAGCGTGCGCAGGATCTCCAGCGGCTGCTCGGGGTTGACCATGGGCGTGTTCATCAGCGAGGCCTCGAAGGCGCCGATCTGGCCCTTGTGGTCGCGCGGCGAACCGTTCCAGGTGGTGGGCACCACGCACTGGTAGTTCTCGATCTTGCCGTCCTTGATGCGGATCCAGTGGCCCAGCATGCCGCGCGGCGCGGCCACCGTGCCCACACCCTTGGCCTCCTTCGGCCAGGTGCTCGGGTCCCACTTCTCGATGTTGGCCGTGCTGGTGTCGCCGGCCTTGATGTTGCCGACCAGCTGCTTGAAGTCGTCCATCATCATCTCGGCGGCGTACTGGCTTTCCAGTGCGCGCGCCAGGGTGCGGCCGATGGTGGTGGGCAGCAGCTGCTTGGCGCTGTACTTGGTTTCGGGCATGCCCAGCGCCTTCGGGATGGCGCTGTTGATCGCCACCGCGGCCTCGTCCACCTGCTGCTTCACGCGCTGGCAGAACTTGTTGCCCTGCGTGGCGTGCGCATAGCCCAGGATGTAGCGCGAGAGCGGGCCCACCTCCACCGCGTGGCCGCGCCAGCGCGGCGACTTGATCCACGAGTACTTGGCCGACTCGTCGAGGTTCTCGATCTTGGTGCGCGTGCCCTTGAAGTTCGGGCCCTCGGGCGTGTAGTTGGCCTCGGTCACGCCGTCCCAGGGGTGCAGGCCCTTGGTCTCGTCGCCGTACTTGTACCAGCTGTGTGTCACGAACTCCTGCACCTGCTCGGGGTCGCGCGGGTCGATCTCGTGGATCTTGTTCCAGTCGCCGTTGAGGATCACGCCGCCGGGCAGCTGGTGCGTGCTGTGGTCGTAAGGCACCTTCTCATACGTGCCGTAGTCCGCCACGTTGGTGGCCGAGAGGCCGCCGCCGTACAGCCAGCCGGCCTGCTTGTAGATGGTGCCGATGGCCAGCACGTCCGGGATGTAGACGTTGTTGTTGAAATCGATCATCTCCTGGATGCGGGCCTGCACGAAATTCAGCCGCTCCATGTTGATCGGGGCGCCGGCCGCGCCGTTGCCGTCGATGTTGATCGCGCAGGGCACGCCGCCCACCAGGTAGTTGGGGTGCGGGTTCTTGCCGCCGAAGATGGTGTGCACCTTCACCCATTCCTTCTGCAGGTCCAGCGCCTCCAGGTAGTGGGTGACCGCCATCAGGTTGGCCTCGGGCGGCAGCACATAGGCCTTGGAGCCCCAGTAGCCGTTCGCGAAGGGGCCGAGCTGGCCGCTCTCCACGAACTTCTTGAGCCGGTTCTGCACGTCGCGGAAGTAGCCCGGCGACGACAGCGGGTGCGAGGGCGACACGATGTGCTGCAGCTCGCTGGTCTTCTTCGGGTCCGCCTTCAGGCACGAGACCACGTCCACCCAGTCCAGCGCGTGCAGGTGGTAGAAGTGCACCGCGTGGTCGTGCACCTGCAGCGTCTTGGCCATCATCTCGCGGATCAGGTGGGCGTTCAGCGGAATCTTGATGCCCAGCGCGTCTTCCACCGCGCGCACCGAGGTGAGCGCGTGGCAGCCCGTGCACACGCCGCAGATGCGTTCCACGAACGCCCAGGCGTCGCGCGGGTCGCGGCCTTTCAAGATGACTTCCAGCCCGCGCCACATGGTGCCGGTGGAGACCGCGTTGCGGATCACGTTGTTGCTGTCGAGGTTCACCTCGCAGCGCATGTGGCCTTCGATGCGCGTCACCGGGTCGACGACGATGCGCCGGCCCGTGTTGTCCATGCGGAAGCCTTGAGTTTCGTAAGCACCCATCTTGTGTTCCTCTTCGTTCTGGTTGTGGGGTGTCAGTGGCTGGCGGGTGCGTCGGTCTTGCGGGTGTCGCGGGCGCGCTTGGCCACCGAGATGGCGGCATGCGCCGCCACGGCCGCGCCCACCACGCCGGCGGCGGTGGCGCCGATCTGGTCGGCGTTGGCCTCGATGCCGAAGGCGTGGATGTCGGTCAGGCGGTCGTAGAACGAACCCTTGTCCCAGAAGCCGTCTTCCGAGCAGCCGATGCAGCCGTGGCCCGCCTTGATGGGGAAGCTCGTGCCCTCGTTCCACTGCACGGTGGAGCAGGCGTTGTAGGTGGTGGGGCCCTTGCAGCCCACCTTGTAGAGGCAATAGCCCTTGCGCGCGGACTCGTCGTCCCACGCCTCCACGAACTGGCCCGCGTCGAAGTGCGGGCGGCGGTAGCACTTGTCGTGGATGCGCTGGCTGTAGAACATCTTCGGGCGGCCCTGGCGGTCCAGCTCGGGCACGCGGTCGAAGGTGAGCATGTAGGTGATCACGCCCGTCATCACCTCGGGGATGGGCGGGCAGCCCGGCACCTTGATGATGGGCTTGTCGGTGATCACCTTGTGGATCGGCGTGGCCTGCGTCGGGTTCGGCTTGGCCGCCTGCACGCAGCCCCAGGAAGCGCACGAACCCCAGGCGATGATGGCCTTGGCGTCCTTCGCCACGTGCTTGAGCTTTTCAACGAAAGGCTTGCCCGACTGGATGCAGAACATGCCGTCTTCGTTCAGCGGCGGGTTGCCTTCCACGGCCAGGATGTACTGGCCCTTGTACTTCGTCATGATCTCTTCGAGGATCGCCTCGGCCTGGTGGCCGGCGGCGGCCATGAGCGTGTCGTCGTAGTCCAGCGAGATCATGGAGAGCACCACGTCCTTGGCCAGCGGGTGGGCGCTGCGGATGAAGCTCTCGGTGCAGCAGGTGCATTCCAACCCGTGCAGCCACAGCACCGGTGTGCGCGGCTTGTTTTCCATGGCGTGCGCGATCTGCGGCACAAAGGATGGCGCCAACCCCAGCGAGGTGGCCGTGAGCGAGCAGTATTTGAGAAAGCTGCGGCGCGAAATGCCTTTGCGGCGCATGACCTCGTAGAAGGTTTCCATGACGGGTTGTCTCCGGTGCTTGTTAGGGGCGGGGGGCGACGCGCTGATTTGCAAGTCGTGCGCCAGCCCGCTCCATGTCCGGGAATACCCTGGGGAGCGTGTTTAAGTGGTTGTTTTTGTTGGGGTGCGGCGCGGGGATTTGCGCGGCGCGGGAGGTGGGGGATTTAAGGGTGGAAGCGGAATTGTCGGTAGGTCAGCCGATGTGGAAAGAGGATTTGCAGGGGGCTGTCGGTTGTCCCGTGTACTGTCGGTTTTTCTGCATAGGGCCCACTTAGCAGTACTGACCGCCGTTTGAGTGGTAGTCTGGTCTCTCCGTAGCAGTCGCTCTTGCCCATGGTGGCGAAACCAGAGTGACATTCATTGGCACGGCAGCCCGTACACTGTCCGCCATACATATCACTATTGGTCTATTGCGATGGTTCAGCCTGAAACGTTGGCTCTTTTCCCAGAAGAACTCGGTGCTACCGGAACCCCGGCAGGTGTCGAGATAGAGGCTTACGGCACGAGTGCAGAGCCGTTTGATCCAGCCTCGATTTCCATAGAGCCTAGAGTTGTCCCAATGGACACCCTTTTGAGACGCCTTCGCCAGCGATCCATTCGATTGGCTCCATCCTTTCAGCGACAGTATGTTTGGGATGATGTCCGTCAAAGCCGTCTAATCGAATCGCTGATGCTCCGAATTCCATTGCCAATGTTCTATGTGGCGGCTAACCCAGATGGCACCTGGGACGTAGTTGATGGTTTGCAGCGACTGACAACCATCCGAGATTTTATCTTGGGCGGTGAGAAAGATATGCCCGAAGCAAAGGCCTTTTCTCTCATTGAATTGGAATTCTGGGGGGATCGCTTTAATAAAAAATCTTTCAAAGAAATTGAAGGTGCTCATGAAAATAGTCGCATCATCAATAACATCCTTGAAACTGAAATGAGATTCACGGTTATCAACCCGGGAACTCCTGAAGAAGTTAAGAGAAATATATTTAAGCGGATTAATACGGGTGGCATGCCCTTAACACTTCAGGAAATTCGACACGCACTTTATCAAGGCCCGGCGACACAGTTGTTGCAAAATCTCGTAGAGTCGACGAGTTTTCAAGAAGGCGTAGATAGATCTGTTGATGATAGTCGCATGGCGGGGCGCGAGTTGGTGTTGAGATTTTTGGCATTCTATGTATTTGATCCCGATGCATTTACCGGTGACATGGATAGTTTTTTGAGTAATGCCATGCGCGCAATAAATTGCATGCCTGAGATTACCGATGAGGATCTCGCTAAGATATTTAAAGGTGAAATAGTTCCAAGACTTCGCTATCGCAATCTCAAAAAAATCGAAGACTCCTTTGACTTGGCGATGAGGCGTTGTCTTGAGTTTTTTAAGGATTTCGCCTTTCGAAAAGGCACTAGCGGACAGCGGCGTACCCCAGTGAATAAGGCGTTGTTCGAGGCGTGGACCACCATTTTTGCGGACTTGAAAGACTCAGAATACAGAAGTCTTTTGTTAAACCGAGATCAAGTGTTGGATAAATATAAAAAAATTCTTACCAGTGACGATTTTGATCGAGCAATTAGTAGGGATTCATCGTCTACTTTTGGTGTGCGCGAGCGATACAAAAACCTAAGAAGTCTTGTGAATCAATACTTGGATACCAATGATTAATTCTTTGCACATCTCAGGATTGAAGTCTTTTGCATCGGAAGTTATTCCGATGAGTTCCGTGACTTTACTCTGTGGACTGAATAACAGTGGAAAAAGCACGGTTCTTCAGGCCTTGCGAATGTATTGCAACAGTGCGGAAGGCCTTGATCCGGTGCTAGCAGGGCATGGTTCATTTGAAGAGATAAGGTCAAAATTTGTTCTCCCTACCTCAGCGATATCGATTGAAGCTGAGTTTGCCGATGGAAGTATTGATTCACTTGAGCTGTATCCGGCTCATTACGCTCCAGCTAGTATTGCACCGCTTACGATGTTCCTATCGGCGGAACGTTTGGGGCCAAGAGTCACATTGCCGCTAGCGGAGGGGTACAAGAAGTTTCCGATGATTGGCGAGTACGGGGAGCATGTTGCTGGCTTCTTGGAGGCTTTGCGGGATTGCATTGTGCCGGATGCACTGCATCATCCTGCCTCCCAAGGAAATACATTGGACTTTGAAGTGGCTGCTTGGCTGTCAGAGATTGCCCCGGGAACTGAATTGTTTTTTTCTGTTGATGCGAAAACCGACTCTAGTCATTTCAAATTCAATTCGTACAGGGCAACAAATGCTGGATTTGGGTTGAGTTATTCTTTGCCTATCATTGCTGCGATACTTGGCGCCGCCACTCAAAAAAGGGTTGGTGGATCAGGTGGTGGTTGGGAAGAGGAATGGGCGAATGCGCGTGAAAGACGGGGGATGTTGTTAATTCTTGAAAATCCCGAGGCGCACTTGCATCCATCTGCTCAAACTGCGGTTGGGCGGTTGATTGCAAAAGGTGGATTTGCCGGCTTGCAGATCGTTGTTGAGACGCAAAGTGAGCACGTAATGGATGGCGTACGCCTTGAGGTAAAAGCTCGAGAAAATGCACATAAGTCTATTGCGTTTAACTATCTATCTCGATCTGAGGAAGGGCTCTCTGTACTCGACACGCCCAAACTAACTGAAGGAGGGAAGTTATCGCACTGGCCTAGCGGATTCTTTGATCAAGCGCTTAAAAATAAGATACAGCTTGCAAAATAGGCATGAAGCACAATTTTGTTTGGAATTCACTTAGTTTTGCGGAATCAACCAATGACGCTGTTTATTTGCAATTGGAGAATGCACTTATAGGGCTTGCGCGTATTCCCAGAGAAGGCGATGCAGCTGCATTGTATTTTGATGGATCGGATTCGCTGTTGAATCGACGAATATCTGATGGGTATACGGTGGCAGACTTTGTAGAGCATCTTCAAAATGCAAAGCGCCATGATATTGCTGCCCTACTCTTTGAGCTTGAAGATAAGGCGAATGCTATTGAGGAATTGTCGGACGAGATCGTGTATGAGATTGCGAATCGAGTTTATTATTTCGTTGAGCAAGGGTTTGAGCGCAGTATTGATTTTCTTGCTATTGCAGCGGAAATTGATGGAATTCTGTTTGGCGTTAAAACAGCAGAGTTGTGGGGGCGGCATGAACTTCAGTTTGCTGTTTATCAAGCAGATGAAGGAGATGCAAAGCCATACGGAATTTATTCGGTATGTGATGCAGAATCGGGGCAATCTGTCGCCGAGCTTCTGTACGCCGAAGAACCTGAAAAATCTTTGACAGAACTACTTCCAAACTGTGTTCTGTCAGCCAATTTCCAGGATTGGTGTGCAGCGCTTCTGCAAGAAAACTCACGTATTGTGCGAAAAAAATTGAAACTCGCTCATGATCGGGGATTTGGCGGTGGAGAGCCGCTGTTTAAAACTTTGAAAGATGCCGATGGGATGCGAGAGTTGCGAATGGGAGCGCACGCAGGGGGAGCAATCCGAATACTGTTCGGTTCACTAAAAAACGGGCAAACTGCCTTGCTTGTGGGGTTTATAAAGAAATCTGATAATGAAGGGTATGAGGAGAACATTAAATTGGCAACTCCGTTGTGGGCCGCAATAAGCAAGGGAGTTCAGACATCGTAAATATTTGCTGAATTAGTAATTTGGTTCGTCGAAAGTTTATTTTGACTTGAACTAATCGCACCGACTTGGCGTCCACGAGCATCCAAGTTGTGCATCATCTTGCCGCCAGTGTTTTGCTTGGCGCATTCGCCGTGTGGCGACGACCCTTCCCTGTCCATCTCGGGGAGTTGAGGTGGCGAGGCGACGCTGAGCAAGCTACAACGAATCAAGACGAATATTCGTCAAGCTTTGCGCGCGCTCGCCTTACATCCCTCCCCCTATACTCTTGGCGTTGTACATCGAAAGTACGACCGGGATTGGCATCCTGAAAACAAGTAAACATCGGATAGCTGCAACGCTCACGCGCTGCGGCTATCTCCGTCTGTGTTCACCATTTTTGGTGGCCCGGATGGGGAGCCGCAAGGCTCGCCGGTCTTGTTTACTTGTCCCGGTATGCCAACCCGTTCGGGCCACCGCCCCCTCACAAAGGGGGCGGTGGTATCACCCACCTGATAGGGAAGGCACATGCAACATCCCCGCATTTCTTCGTCTCATCTCTCCCAGCACCCTCTCCACCGTCGTCGCCCTCGCCGCCCGCGCCTGGCCGTCTACATCGACGCCGAGAACCTGAGCGGCCGGCACGCCGAGCCGCTCATGCGGCTGGTGAACCAGCGTGGCCGCATCACCGAGTGCCGCGCGTATGGCGACTGGACCACCGACTTCCTGCTCCCCTGGAAGCCATGGTTGCATCCGCTGGGCATCTGGCCGATGCAGCAGTTCCACTGCCCGCAGGGCAAGAGCGCGAGCTGCGCCGCGCTCGTCATGGACGTGATGGAGCGGTTGCACCGTGGCCGGGTGGACGGCATCTGCATCGCGTCTTGCAACAGCGATTTCGCCGGCCTCGCGGGCCGCGTTCGCGAACGCGGGCTCCTGGTCCACGGCTTCGGGCAGCACGGCGCTTCGCCCGCGTTCGTGGCGGCGTGCGACGAGTTCGTGTGTCTGGACAGCAGCATCAGCGGTAGCAGCCCGGAGCTGCTGGTGCGGCAGGGCCTGCCTTCGGCGCAGCCGCCGGCCCCGTAGGCCGCGCGCTCAGCCGCGGCGGGTGGCCGCGCTGGCGGGGCTCGGCGCCACCGCCTGCGCCAGTGGCCACTCGCCGCGCTCCACCAAGCCCAGCATCATGCGCTGCAGGCTCTGCGCGGTGGAGCGCACGCCCGCGCTGTGGCGGCGCGCCTGGCTCACGTAGAGCGACCAGGTGATGGTCAGGCCCTTGATGGGCGTGGCGCTGAGTTCGCTCATCTGCGGGAAGTCGTGCATCGCGCAGTAGGGCATCACGGTGTAGCCCAGCCCGTCTTTCACGAGCGACAGGCAGAGCTGCAGCGTTTCCGCGTCGGCCGCGCGGCGAAACTTCTGGCCGTGGCGTTTCAGGTAGGCGTCCACGCTCTTGCGCACGAGGTTGGGCCGCCCCGGCAGGATGAGCTTGCACGCGCCCAGCTTCTCGGCGCTGGCGGGGCGGTCGGGGTGCAGGCCGGCTTCCACCGGGCCCACCAGCAGCAGGGGCTCGCGCACCAGCGGGGTCTGGTCGTGCAGCGGTGAGCTGCCTTCCTCGAAGTCCATGATGGCCACGTCCACCAGGCCCTGGTGCTGCCACTCGCGCAGGTGGTGGATGAAGCCTTCGTAGATGCGCAGCGACACGGCGGAGCGCTGCTGGATCTCGGCCGCAGCAAACGGCGCGGTGATGAGCCGGTGCATGGAGAACGGCAGGCCGATGGAGACTTGCGTGCGCGCCTCGCGCCCGAGCTCGTCGCGCAGCAGCTCGGCTTGCCGCAGCAGGGGGCGCGCGCCGTTGTAGAGCAGGGTGCCGGCTTCGGTCAGCTTCACGCCGCGCGCTTCGCGCACCAGCAGCTGGATGCCCAGGTCGTGCTCGAGCGCGTTGAGCCGGCGCGAGAGCGCGGGCTGGGTGATCTCCATGTCGAGCGCGGCCTTGTTGATGCTGCCGGCTTCGACCACGCGCAGAAAACAGTCCACCAGTTTCAGGTCCACGGCACTCTCTTGGGGCTGGGTTGGGGTTCAACGATTGTCGTTGAACTGCCGCACCAGTGACCGGTGCCGTGTGGCCCGGCTCGCTGGCTTACTGGCTCACTTTGCTGGGGCAACCCGACCACTCGACGCAGTAGGCGGCGCCGCGGCTGTCCGTGCTCATGCAGGACGCATAGCGCTCCTGGTAGTAGCTGGCCGGTTGCGTGCAGCTGCTGGTGAGGCTCGGCGACGGAGGGAGATAGGTGGGTGTCGGGGGCGAGGCCGGGGGGGCCTGGTTGATGACCTGCTGGGTCACGTTGTTGACGACGTCCTGAACAATCTGCGCAGGCACAGGGGACGCGCCCGGGCAACTGACCATGCCGTGCGAGATGGGGTCGTAGCACAGGCCTGCGGCCTGGCCGGGGGCGACGGCTCCGAAGAGGCCGGAGGCCAGCACGGCGAGGAGCGTGCGGCGGATGAGGGTGTGTGGGTGTTTCATGTGAGGGTCCTTCCCGTGTTCAGAATCGGCTGCTCAGCGTGGCCGAGAGTGCTTTTTCCCTGCTGAATTTCTTTTCGGCCGCGCCGGCATAGCCGAAGCTGAGCGTGTGCTTCGTGGACAGCGCGTAGCTGAGGCCGAGGTTGTAGGAGATGTACTCCTGGTCCGACACACCCGCAAGGATGTTTCTGTTCGAGTGCTGGTACTGCACGTTCACCGAAGGCGTCCAGGCGCCCAGGAGCCACGTCAGTCCGCCGCCCAGGGAAACGCCGGTGCGCTGTGTCTTGGTGCTGGTGTACGGCGTGCCCGAGCTGTCCGTGTGGGCGCTGCCTTTGCTGATGGAGTGGTTGACCCGTGCGCTGACGGACGCCACCAGGGTGGGGGTCAGGGGCCTGACGTGGGTGATGCCCGCGCCCGCCATCCAGAAGTCGGGGCTGACCTTGAAAAACGTGGGCGTGGCCGCGTTGAGGTAGTTGCCGTCGATGCGCAAGGTGCCGTAGCCCAAAGAGGCGTCCGCCAGGAAACCCGAGCCCAGGTCGCGGACGACGAACACCGCCCCCGAGGTCGCTGCGTGGTCGGTGGTGCCGCTGATGACGGGCACGGTGGTGTCCCCTTTGTTGTACGACAGGCTGCCACCCAGAAAGGTGCGGTCGTCGAGCTTCTTGCTGAGCGACAGGGAGATGGCGTCGAAAGAGCTGTCGCTGGGGTTGGTGCTCAGTGTGGACTTGCTGGTGAGGTGCTGGTAGCCGACCGAGGAAGTCCAGCCTTCGGCCTGGGCGGCCATCGCCGGCAGGCACAGCAAGAGGGTTGCAGTTGCTTTTGTTGGGGTCATTGGGCGTTTCCGGGAGGGATGCTTGATGGATTTTCTTGCGCGCCGCGGGCTCATGGGCAAGCCCCCGGATACAAAAGTCTAGGCGGGAGGTGTCGGCGAGTAGCGCCGGAAAAGCACCGTGTTGACGCCTCATTTCGCGCTCCTGTCTGCCTCTATCAAGTTGGAATTCGGGAGGGAGTCGCCAGATTCATGTTCAACGTTTATCGTTGAACTGCCATGCCGATTTTCATGTATCGCATATCCGGCGCGGTCCCTACCATCGCGGCTCAAGGAGACAGACCATGGCTACAGACAACCACGGCGCGGTGCGCCGTGTGGTAACGGGTCACGACGCGGCAGGCCGCTCGGTGATCGTGCAGGACGGCGCTTCGCCGTTCGTGTTGAGGACGACCGCCACCGGCCCGGTGGTGACGGACCTCTGGAAGACCTTTCGCACCCCCGCCGACAACAGCGACGCCGCCGAGCCCTGCGCAGACGTGACGCTGGCCCCGCCCGCCGGCGGCAGCGTGTTCCGCGTGGTGCAGTTCCCGCCCGACGCGGGCTACATGAACGGCTGGGACGAGCACGCGGCCTTCGCCGCGATGGGCCACGACCTGGCCGGGTCTGCCACCCGCAAGGGCAACACGGTGGGCATGCACACCACCGCGTCGGTGGACTACGCCATCGTGCTCTCGGGCGAGATCTGGGCGGTGATGGACGAGGGCGAGACGCTGCTGAAGGCCGGCGACGTGCTGGTGCAGCGCGGCACCAGCCACGGCTGGAGCAACCGCACGGCGGCGCCGGCCTCGGTGGCTTTTGTGCTGATCGACGCGCTGGCGCTGCCGGCGCGGGGCTGAGCCGGGCCATGGACTTGCAGACGATCACCGTGGCGCGCATGCCGCCTTCGCCGCACCTGGCGGTGAGCGTGGCCGGCCAGGGGCCGCTGGTGCTCATGGTGCACGGCATGGGCGGCGACCGCCACAGCTGGCGAGCGCAGATCGAGGCGCTGGCGCAGCAGGGCTTCACCGCCGCCAGCGTGGACTTGCGCGGCTATGGTGGCAGCGGCGACATTGACGGCGCGCTGGACTTTCACCGCGACTTTGGCGCCGACCTGCTGGCGGTGCTGGACCATTTCCAGGTGCCGCGCGCGCACCTGGTGGGCCTGTCCATGGGCAGCCGCGTGGCGCGCTCGCTGGCGCTGCGCCATCCCGAGCGCGTGGTCTCGCTGGTGCTGGCCAACAGCAGCCCAGGTTTTGACGCGATGGGGGCGGACGAGGTGGAGCGCTTCATTGCCGACCGATCGGCGGCGTTTCAAGATGGGCAGGTGCCGGCCAGTTTCGGTATGGACCAGGCCCGCGCCATGTGCGCGCCCGGCGCCGCGCCCGAGGCGGTGCGCACCGCGGCCGAGGCGATGCAGCGCATCCGCCTGAAGAACTACCTGGCGGTGCTGGTCGCCTCGACGCGGCAGGACCGGGGCGACCGCCTGGAGCAGATCGCCTGCCCCACGCTGGTGATCACCTCGGACCAGGACCGCGTGTACCCCGAGCCGGTCACGCGCCAGCTGCTGGCGCGCATCCCTGGCGTGGCGCACGCGCGCATCGAGCGCGCCGGCCACCTGAGCAACCTGGAGCAGCCCGAGGCGTTCAACCGGGCCCTGCTCGATTTTCTTCGTTGAGAGAGAAAGAGAACCTCCCATGTATTTCAACTGGCAGACCCTGCCGTTTCAACCCGTCGCCAGCCTGGACAACCGATCGGCCGCGGTGGTGATCGTGGGCGCCGGCCCCGTCGGCCTGGCGACCGCGCTCGGCCTGGCTCGCGAGGGCGTGCGCACCGTGGTGCTCGAAGCGCGCGACACGATTTCCAAGGGCAGCCGCGCGCTGGCGATGAGCCGGCGTTCGATGCAGATCCTGGACCAGCTCGGCGTGGGCGCCCGCGTGCTCGAGAAGTCGCTCACCTGGTCGGCCGGCTGGACCTTCTACGGCCGCCAGGAGGTGCATTCGATGAACATCGCCTCGCCGCCGCACGAGAAACACGGCCAGACCAACCTGCAGCAGTGCTGGATGGAACAGCTGCTGCTCGACGAGCTGCTGGCCAGCGGCCTGGCAGACGTGCGCTACCAGCACACGGTGTCGCAGATCCAGGCGGGCGACGAGGGGGTGCGGCTCTCGGTGTCCACGCCCGAGGGCGCCTACACGCTGGACGCGGCCTACCTCGTGGCGGCCGACGGCCCGCGCGGGCTCACGCGGCGCAGCGTGGGCATCGACTACGAGGGCACCTCGTATTCGCAGCGCTTCGTCATCAACGACATCCTCTGCAAGGAGCCGCTGCCCGAAGGCCGGCGCCTGTTCTTCAGCCCGCCCTACCTGCCGGGCAAGACGGTGCTGATGCACAAGGCGCCGTTCGACATGTGGCGGCTGGACTTCCAGCTGATGGACGACCAGGACGCCGAGACCGAGATGCAGCCGGCGCAGGTGCATGCGCGCATCCGCGCGCACTTCGAGCTGATGGGCATCGCGCCCCACTACGAGCTGGTGCTGACCTCGGTCTACAAGGCCAACGCGGTCTCGCTGCCCACCTACAACACGGGGCGCGTGCTGTTCACGGGCGACGCGGCGCACCAGGTGCCGATTTTCGGAGGGCGCGGTGTGAACCACGGCTACGAAGACGCGCACAACCTGGCCTGGAAGCTGGCGCGCGTGGTCCAGGGTGTGTCCGACCCGCAGCTGCTGGACTCGTACACGCAGGAGCGCCGGGGCGCGCTGCTGGCCACGCTGGCCGAGCTCACACGCACCACCATCTTCATCACCACACCGTCGCCGGGCATCGCGCTGGTGCGCGAGGCGATCCTGTCGCTCTCGCTGAGCGAGAACTTCCTGGGCAACCTGTTCGACCCCTATGCCACGCCGCCGCACGACTGCACCGACAGCCCGCTCAACACGGCGGACGCCGGTGGCGATTTCGGGCCGGCCTGCCGCCCGGGCGCGCTGGTGCCCGACGCGGTGGTGGGCGCGGCGGGTGAACGCCTGTACGACCGCTTCGGCCCGCAGTTCACCTTGATCGCCTTCACCGACGCCGCGCGCTTCGCCGCCTTGCCACTGCAGGTGCTGGGCTTCGAGGCCGACAGCACCGTGGGCCGGCTGTTCGACGCGCGCCCGGGCACTTGCTACCTTGTCCGCCCCGACAACCGGGTGGCCGCGCGCTGGCGCGAGGCCACGCCCGAGCAGGTGGACGAGGCCCTGAACATCGCCCTGTGCGCCGCCCGCACCGAGGAACTCCAATGAGCACGACCACCGACACCAGCACCACCTTTGCCGAACGCGATTTCGTTGACCTCGCCGGCGCGATCGACCGGGTGCCCGCGCCGCAGCGCGAGCTGTTCCTGACCAAGCTGGTCATTCTGCTGGCCGCCGGCGCGCCGGCCGGTCTGCTGGCCGATCGCCTTGAGCGCGCGGGCCGGCACCTGTCGGGCTAGGCGCGCCCCTTTTCCGGATTTCTATAACAAGGAGACAAAGACATGAAGACGACGACAACCTGGATGGGCCGCTTGGCGGCCGGTGCGCTGGCCCTCGCCGGCGCGGCCCACGCCTGGGCGCAGCCCGAAGCGGCCTACCCCACCAAGCCCGTGCGCATCATCGTGCCGCTGGGCGCGGGCGGCGCGCCCGACGTGGTGACGCGGCTGCTGAGCCAGATCCTCACCGAGAAGAACGGCCAGTCTTTTGTGGTGGAGAACCGGCCCGGCGCCAACACCATCATCGGCACCGACACCTGCGCCAAGGCCCCGCCCGACGGCAGCACGCTGTGTGTGGTGAGCGGCAGTTCGCTGTCGATCAACCCGCACCTCTACCGCAAGCTGCCCTACGACGCGGCGAAGGACTTCGAGGCGGTCACGCCGCTGGTGGTGCCGGACATGGTCTTCCTCGTCTCGCCCTCGGTGCCGGTGAACAGCATGAAGGAGCTGATCGCCCACGCGCAGAAGAACCCGGGCAAGCTGGCCTACGGCTCGTTCGGCAACGGCTCGGACACGCACCTCACCATGGAGTGGCTCAAGCGCGCCACCAAGACCGACCTGCTGCACGTGCCCTTCAACGGCTTCGGCCCGATGATGCAGGCCTTCCTCACGGGCGACATCCAGGTGCTCTACGTGTCGGTGGGCAACCCCGGCATCGTGGCGCAGGCCAAGGCCGGCAAGATGCGCGCCCTGGCGGTGCTGGCGCCCACGCGCTCGGTGCAGCTGCCCGAGGTGCCGACGCTGACGGAAGCCGGCGTGGGCGACCCCGGCACCTTCACCTGGTTTGGCCTCATGGCGCCGGCCGGCACGCCGCGCGGCGTGGTGCAGAAGCTCAACGCGCAGATCACCGTCGCGATGCAGACCCCCGCCATGCGCGAGCAGAACCAGACCATGGCCATGCGCACCCGCGCGCAGACGCCGGAAGAATTCGCCGCTTTCCTCAAGAAGGACCGCGAGGTCTGGGGCGAGCTGGTGCGCCAGACCGGCATTCAGCTGGACTGAACCATGAAGCAGACCTTTTCTTTCCTGACCCTCGCGCTGGCGCTGTTCGCCGGCACCTGCAGCGCGCAGCCCGCCTACCCGAGCCGCCCCGTGAAAGTGATCGTGCCGCTGGCCGCCGGTGGCCCGGTCGATCTGGTGGCGCGGCGCGTGAGCGACCGGCTCTCGAAACAGCTGGGCCAGCCGGTGATGGTGGAGAACCGCGCGGGCGGCAACGGCATCATCGGCGCCAACGCCTGCAAGTCGGCCGCGCCCGACGGGCAGACGCTGTGCATTCTGCTGAGCGACACGCTGGTCATCAACCCCGCGATCTACAAGAAGCTGCCGTATGCGGTGGGCGATTTCGCACCGATCTCGGAGATCAGCCGCATCGACACCGCCGTGGTTGTGAGCGCGGGCCTGCCGATCCGCAGCATCCAGGAGCTGGTGCAGTACGACCGCGCCCACCCGGGCAAGCTGAACTGGGGCCATTTCGGCATCGGCAGTTCGTCGCACCTGTTCATGGCGCAGGTGAACGAGAAGCTGGGCGCGCGCATCGTGGACGTGCCCTACCAGGGTGGCGGGCCCGCGCTCAACGGCCTGCTGGGCGATCAGGTGCAGGTGTCGAGCCTGTCGTATTCGCTGGTGGCGCAGCACATCGACGCGGGCAAGCTGCGCGCGCTGGCCGTGCTGGGCGACACGCCGTCGCCGCGCTTTGCCGGCGTGCCGCTGCTGAAGAACCAGGGCCTGGGCACCGCGCGCAACGCATGGATCGGCCTGTTCGCACCCACGGGCACGCCAGCGGCGGTGATCGCGCGGCTGTCCGCCGAAATCAAGGCCATCACCTCGGACCCGGAGTTCCAGAAGAGCCTGGACGCGCAGGGCCTGGCCGTCACCGGGCGCAGCCCCGAGGAGACGGCGGCGGTGATCAAGGCCGAGGGCGCGGACTGGAGCGCGGTGGCCAGGGCGGCGAACGTCAGCCTGGACTGAAGCGGGCTTCAGCCCTTCGGCCCGGTGACGCTCTTGCGCGCGAAGCGCCTCACCTTCAGCTTCTTCGGCTGGGTGAGGTGCTCGCGCAGGAAGTCGATGAAGTCTTTCGCCGCCGCGTTGCGCATGGGGCCGGGCCGGTAGACCAGCACCACGCGGCGTTCGATGCGCGGGTCTTCCAGCGCGAGCACGGTGAGCTCGGGGTCGTGCAGCGAGGTGGTGTAGAGCCGGGGCATGAGGCCCAGCGCCATGCCGCCGCGCACCAGGGCATAGAGCGTTTCCGAGTAGCGCACGTGGTACGGCGCCTGCGCGCCCTGGCCGAACTGCGCGCGCGCGGGCTCGCCCAGCGCCGGCATGCTGCCGCTCTCGAACAGCACCAGGCGCTCGTGGCCGATGGCCTTCCAGCTCACCTTGCCGTCGCGCGCCAGGGCATGGTCGCGCCGCACCACCAGCACCAGCGGGTCCTGGAACAGGTCGATGCAGGTGAGGCCGTTGGGCGGTTCGGTGATGGCGGCCAGGGCCAGGTCGAGCCGGCCTTCGCGCACTTCCTGCAACAGGGCCGTGGACGGCGCGTCGTGCCAGACGAACTCCACCGGCGGCCCGTCGGCGGGCTTGAAGGCGTTGATCGCCGCCGCCAGCTGCGTGCTGGCCGAGGGGATCACGCCCACGCGCACCAGCGCGCGCCCGCGCTGCACCACCTGGTGGATGTCCTGCAGGGCCAGCTCCACGGTGTTGACGAGGAAGTCGGTGCGCGCGAGCACCTCGGTGCCCAGCGGCGTGATCTCCAGCCGGTGTGTGTTGCGCGTGAGCAGCTGCGCGCCGAGCAGTTTCTCCATCTGCTTGATGGCGTTGCTCAGCGCCGGCTGCGTGATGGCCAGCCGCTTGGCCGCGCGGCCGAAGTGGCCTTCCTGCACCAGCACGGAGAAGAACTGCAGGTGGCGCAGCGTGAGGGCCCGGAGGGCGGGGTTTTCCACGGCGGTCGTGATAAATCGGTTGAATGAAATTATAGAAACTTAAAACTTCTCTTATCAAGCCCGGCTGCCTAGACTGGCCGCCATGTCCCCCACGAACGACCCCGCCGACCAGGCCCTGGACCGCTTTCTGCAGGCCATCCCCAAGATGGAGCTGCACTGCCACCTGTTCGGCACGGTGCGGCGCGACACCTTCGCCGAGCTGAACCGCCGCGCGGGTGCGCCGCTGACCGACGAGGAGGTGACCGGCTTCTACACCCGCGGCGAAAAACCCGTGGGCGTGTTGCGCGTGCTGCGCTCGCTGGACGCGCAACTGGTGCGCACGACGGTCGACCTGTACCGCCTCACCTTCGAGTACCTGGAAGACGCGGCGGCGCACAACGTGCGCTACGCCGAGTTCTTCTGGAACCCCACCGGCACGGTGCAGGTCTCCGGCATTCCCTACGCCGCCGCGCAGGACGCGATCGTGCAGGCCATCCGCGACGCCGGGCGCGTGCTGGGCATCACGGGCCGGCTCATCGCCGCGGTGGACCGCGAGGCCAGCCCGCAGGCGGCCACCGAGATGGTGGAATGGGTCACCGCGCACCGCTGCGACGAGGTGATCGGCATCGGCATCGACTACCGCGAGAACGATCGCCCGCCCGAGCTGTTCGCGCAGGCCTACCAGGACGCGCGGCGCGCCGGCCTCAAGACCACCGCGCACGCGGGCGAGTTCGGCATGCCCTGGACCAACGTGCGCACCGCGCTGGACCTGCTGCAGGTGGACCGCATCGACCACGGCTACACCGTGGTGGACCACCCCGAATTCGCGCGCGAATGCGCCGAGCGCGGCGTGCTGTTCACGGTGGTGCCCACCAACTCGTATTACCTGCGCACCCTGGCGCCCGAGCGCTGGGCGCTGGACCACCCGATCCGCCGCATGCCTGGCCTGGGCCTGCGCATCCACCCCAACACCGACGACCCGACGCTGCACCACGTCACGCCCACCGGCGCGTGGCGAATGATGGTGCGCGACTTCGGTTTTGGCCTCGACGACCTGCGCGGCTTCCTGCACAACGGGCTGGACGGCGCGTGGATCGACGACACGCAGCGCCGCCGCTGGCGCGCCGACTGGTCGGACGAGTTCGACGCGCTGCGCGCCGAATCCTTCTCTTCTTCCTCTTCCCTCATCTCCTCCTGAAAGACACCCATGGCCCACGAACGCTCAAGCCTTGTCCTCGCCGCCTCGCTGCTGCTGGCCTTTTCGGCCCACGCCCAGGGCCCCGCCTGGCCCACGGCCAAGCCGGTGACGCTGATCGTGCCCTTCACCGCCGGCGGCAGCGTGGACTTCATCGCCCGCCAGGTCGCCACCAAGCTGGGCGAGCGCATCAACCAGACCGTGGTGATCGAAAACGTGGCCGGCGCCGGCGGCGCCATCGGCCTGCAGAAGGCCGTGAACGCGGCACCCGACGGCTACACCCTGGTGGCCGGGCCGGACAGCGCCATCGCCATTGGCAAGCTCGCCAACCCGGCGGCCTACCGCTTCGACCCGCTCAAGGACCTGGTGCCGGTGGGCATGCTGAACACCGCGCCCATGCTGCTGGTGGCGCGCACCGACCTGCCGGTCAAGAACTACGCCGACTTCGTCAAGCTCGCCAAGGCCGAGCCCGGCAAGTACACCTACGCCACCTCGGGCGTGGGCACGGTGCTGCACCTGGCCATGGAACAGCTCAAGCAGCGCTCGGGCATTTTCGTCACGCACGTGCCCTACCGCGGCGGCGCGCAGATCGCCAACGACGTGATGGGCAAGCAGGTGGACCTGGCCATGCTGGTCAGCGCGAGCAGCATTCCCCACGTGCGCGCCGGCAGCCTCAAGGCGCTGGGCGTGACCGGCAAGCAGCGCATCGCCTCGCTGCCCGACGTGCCCACCTTCGACGAGACGCCCGGCCTCAAGGGCTACGACGTGGTCACCTGGACCGGCCTCTTCGCGCCCAAGGGCACGCCCGGCGCGATCGTGACCAAGCTCAACGAAGCGCTCAACGACGCGCTGAAAGACCCCGAAGTGCGCGCCCGCCTCGCCGAGCAGGGCGCCCTGCCGGGCAGCGGCTCGCCCGAGGCGCTGGGCAGCTTTGCCCAGGCCGAGTTCGCGCGCAACCAGAAGCTGGTGCCCACCCTCAACCTGAAGGACTGAAGCCACATGCCCATCAACCTTGCTTCCCGCCGCGGTTTTCTTTCCACCGGTACGCTGGCCCTGGCCGGCGTGGCGGCCACCGGCCTGCTGCCCGCGTTCGCGCAGGACGCGCAGACCCAGGTGCTGCTGGGCGTGGCGGCGCAGCCGCTGCCGGCCATTCCGGCGACCAAACGCACCGTGATCATCGACACCGACCCGGGCCAGGACGATGCCATCGCGCTGCTCTTCGCGCTGGCCGCGCCCGAGCGGCTGGACGTGCGCGCGCTCACCGTCTCGGTGGGCAACATGCCGCTGAGCGTGACCGAGAAGAACACCCGCCGCGTGCGCGACTGGGCCGGGCGCACCGAGGTGCCGGTGTACGCCGGCTACCCCCGGCCGCTGATCCGCGACCCCATCTTCGCGGACGACGTGCATGGCAAGACCGGCCTGGACGGCCCCGCGCTGCACGAGCCGCGCGGCCCGCTCGCGCCCGGCCACGCGGTGGACTACCTCATCAGCACCCTGCGCGCGGCCGCGCCCAACAGCGTGGTGGTGGTGGGCCTGGGCCCGCTCACCAACATCGCCGCCGCGCTTAACATGGCGCCGGACATCAAGGCCGCCATCAGCGAAGTGGTGGTGCTGGGTGGTTCCTGGGGCGTGGGCGGCAACATCACGCCGGCCGCCACCTTCAACCTGTATGCCGACCCGGAAGCCGCGTCGGTGGTGTTCCGCAGCGGTGTGCCGGTCACGGCGATCTCGCACGACGCCGCGCGGCGCGTGCTCGTCACGCCCGAGCGCATCGCGCCCTTTCGCCAGATGGGCAGCAACGCCGGCAAGGTGGTGGCCGACATCCTCGATTCGGCCATGGACTACGCCATGCGCCGCCGGGGCGTGAAAGTCGGCCCGATGTACGACCCCTGCGTCATCGCCTACCTGCTGCAGCCCGAGCTGTTCAAGGGCGCGCGCGTGCCGGTGGACATCGAGACCCGCGGCGAGTTCACCAGCGGCGCCACCGTGGTCGACTTCCGCGGCTACACCAAGCGCAAGGCCAACACGCTGTGGGTCAACGCGGTGGACATCGACGGCTTCTACCGCTTGCTTGAAAAACAGATTGCGCGTTTGCCTTAGTCGTTCGCCGCGAGTCTGCGGGTCGATCTTGTGTACCAGTATTGCTGCTAAATGATTTATATAAGCAAAACTGGTAATTGAGTTTTATAAGTGATGCTGGTACCATGGTTTTATGACCGACACTGGTACCGCGCCATGACCCGCAGCACGCAATCCCTCAGAACATCCTCGCAACTCGGGCAGTTGCTGCGCTCTGCCCGCAAGGCCGGCAAGCTCACGCAAAGCCAGCTCGCGCTGAGCATGGGCGTGAGCCAGAGCCGTGTGTCTCAACTGGAGCTGCAGCCTGGCGACATGACAGTGGACCAGCTGCTCAGCGCGTGCGCCGCTCTGGGGCTGGAGTTGCAACTCGGCCTGCGGCCATCGAAGGCGGCGGCGCCCCTCGCTGCAGAGAGTCTGGCCCGCGAGCCACGAAAGGGCGCTTGGTGATGGGACGCCGCTCTCACACCAAGACGCTGTCCTTGTGGTCCAACGGCCAGCGCGTGGGCACCTGGTCGATATTGCCCGATGGCTCAGCGCAACTCGATTACGACACGGCATGGGTCGACTCTCCCAAGGGTCGTCCCATCTCGCTGTCGCTGCCATTTCAGCTGGGCCGGCAAGTGCACAAAGGCCCCGCCGTCCTGAACTACTTCGACAACCTGCTGCCAGAGAATCCCGCCATCAGGAAGCGCCTGGCCAGCCGCTTCAGGTCGGATTCGCTGGAGGCGTTCGACCTGCTCAAGTCGGTCGGGCGCGACTGCGTGGGCGCCCTGCAAATCCTGGACGAGCACGAAGAGCCCAAGGACGTTGAGAGCATCAAGGCCAAGCCCTTGCAGGAGGCTGAGGTCGAGCACATCCTGGAACGCGCGAACTCGGCTGGAGGGCTTGGACAGGAGCAGGCCGAAGACGATGAGGTCCGGCTCTCCCTTGCCGGCATGCAGGACAAGACCGCTCTGCTTTACTGGGATGGGCAATGGATGCGCCCTGAAGGCGCGACGCCCACCACGCACATCCTGAAGTTGCCGCTGGGATTCATCGGCTCACGCAAGGTGAATTTCACCCACTCGGTGGACAACGAATGGCTGTGTCTGGCCCTGATGCGCGCCTTCGGCCTGGACGCGGCCATGGCAAGCATCGAGCAGTTCGGTCGGCAGCGCGTGCTCGCGGTGGAGCGCTTTGACCGCACTCCCTCTGAGAGCGGACAGTGGCTGCTGCGGTTGCCGCAAGAGGACTTCTGCCAAGTCTATGCCGTGCCCCCGGAGAAGAAGTACGAGAGCGACGGCGGCCCGGGGCTTGAAGAACTCGCCACCATCTTGCGGCAGTCGCAGACGCCCGAAGAAGACCTGACCACCTTGCTCAAGGCGCAGTTGCTCTTCTGGATGCTTCGCGCCACTGACGGACACGCGAAGAACTTCAGCATCGCCTTGCTGCCCAACAACGGGTTCCACCTCACGCCGCTGTACGACGTGCTGTCGGCCTGGCCTGCGGTGGGGGAAGGTCCGAACCAGTGGTCCAGACAGCAGCTCAAGCTGGCCATGGCCGTCAGGGGTTCGAGTGGCAAGCACTACAGGTGCACGCACATCCTGCGGCGCCACTTCAACCAGACAGCGAGGAAGCTCGGCTATGCAGCGGACATGGAACCGCTCATCGAGGAGACGCTTTCCCAGGTCGACCCTGCCATCGACATCGTGTCGAGTTGGCTGCCGCCGGACTTCTCCAAGTCGGTATCAAAGAGCATCTTCGGCGGTCTGCGCGAGAGCGCGAAGCAACTGGCCAGTCAACCGGCCCACTGAATCGGTGCCAAGCACCGGGCACATAATCCGCCCCATCGCCCAGCCAGCCGCAGACCCACGATGCCACCACGCCGCGCCTCCGTCTCCAGCCCCTCCGATGCCGACAGCAGCGCCGCGCGTTCGGCCATCCTCGCGGCGGCCCGCGCGGAGTTTTCCGCCAAGGGGCTGACGGGCGCGCGCGTCAACGAGATCGCGGCCCGCGCCGGCGTCAACAAGCAGCTGATCTACTACTACTTCGGCAGCAAGGAAGACCTCTACCGCACCGCGCTGGAGGTGGTCTACACCGAGATCCGCACGCAGGAACGCAGCCTGAAGCTGGGCGACATGCAGCCCGAGGAAGCCATGGCCACGCTGATCGGCTTCTCGTTCGATTACCTCGCCGAGCACCCCGACTTCATCGGCCTGCTCAACCACGAGAACGCGCAGGGCGCGCAGCACGTGCGCGATTCGAGCGCCATCCGCGACACCAACTCGCCGCTGATCGAGCTCATCGCCAAGACCCTGGCGCGCGGCATCCGCGCCCGCGTGTTCCGCCGCGGCATCGACCCGGTGGAGTTCTACATCTCGGTCGCCGGCATGTCGTATTTCTTCTTCTCCAACCGCCTGACCCTGGCCTCCATCTTCGGCCGCGACCTCTCTTCGACCGAGGCGGTGGCGGCCTACCGCGCGCACGTCGTCGCCTTCGCGATGGCCGGTCTGCGCGCCTGACTTTCCTTTTTCAACCAAACGGTTGACATCGGGCTGACACGCCCATATGCTCATTCCATTGCGTTTGAGAAAAGGCCCCTGCCATGCACGGCAACGTCACACTGCTGGACCCCGCCAACCTGCCCGACCGCTTCGAGTCGGTGGAGGCGCTGGAGGAATTTCTTGCCCGGCCCAGCCAGGCGCTGATCGACGATCTGGCGCAGGTGGACGGCGACATCATGATCCTCGGCGTGGCCGGCAAGATGGGCCCCACGCTCGCGCGCCTGGCCAAGAACGCCGCGCCGCACAAGCGCGTGATCGGCGTGGCGCGCTTCAGCGACGCCGCCGTGCGCCAGCGCCTGGAGGCCTGGGGCATCGAGACCATCGCCGCCGACCTGCTGGACCGCGCCGCCCTCGAGGCGCTGCCGCGCGTGCCCAACATCGTCTTCGCGGCCGGCCACAAGTTCGGCGCCAAGGACAACCAGGCCCTGACCTGGGCCATGAACACCCACGTGCCGGCCCTGGTGGCCGACACCTTCCGCGAGTCGCGCATCGTCGGTTTCTCCACCGGCAACATCTACCCGCTGACCACGGTGGGCCGCCAGGGCGCGAGCGAGAAGACGCCGCCCGCGCCGCTGGGCGAGTACGCGCAGTCGTGCATCGGGCGCGAGCGCATGTTCGAGTACTTCTCGGGCAAGCACGGCACGCCGGGCCGCATCTTCCGCCTCAACTACGCGATCGACATGCGCTACGGCGTGCTGTACGACATCGCCTCCAAGGTGCACCGCGGCGAGACGGTGGACGTGACCATGGGCCACGTGAACGTGATCTGGCAGGGCGATGCGAACGCGCAGGTGCTGCGCTGCCTGCGCCACTGCACGGTGCCGTCCACGCCGGTGAACTGCACCGGGCCCGAAACCCTGTCGGTGCGCTGGTTGGTGGACGAGTTCGCATCGCGCCTGGGCGTGAAGGCCCAGGTGAGCGGCCAGGAAGCGGCCACCGCGCTGCTGTCGGACACCACGCTGGCGGGCAAGCTGTTCGGTTACCCGCTGGTGCCGCTGGGCGCCATGCTCGACTGGGTGGCCGACTGGGTCAAGCGCGAGCAGCCGGCGCACGGCAAGCCGACCAAGTTCGAGGTCCGGGATGGCGCCTTCTGAGGCTCTGACCTCGGTCATCCTCGGTCTGGACGATGTGCCGGAGGGCCTCGCTTTGTCGGACGCCGCGGGCTGGAACCAGACCGACGACGACTGGCGCCTGTTCGTCACGCAGGGCCGGGTCTTCGGCCTGCGCGACGGCGAGGCGGGCCCGCTGGTGGCGACCGCCGCCGCCTTGCCTTACGAAGGCGGCATCGGCTGGGTGTCCATGGTGCTGGTGAACCCCGCGTGGCAACACCGGGGCCTGGCCACTGCGCTGATGGCGCGCTGCGTGGCGCACCTGCGCTCGCTGGGCGCCACGCCGGTGCTGGACGCCACGCCCGCCGGCCAGCAGGCCTACCTGCGCATCGGTTTTGAAGATGGTTTTGCACTCGCGCGATGGGAAGGCTCGGTGGCTGCCGCCGCCCCGCGCCCCGCGCCACCGGCCGATGCCGGCACGGTGTCGGCGCTCGATGCCCAGGCCAACGGCTGCGGCCGGGGCTTTCTGCTGGCCGACTTCTTGCAACGTGCCGGCACGCGGGTGGGCCTGTCGCCGGCGCGCACCGGTTTTGTGGTTGCCCGTGAAGGCCGCCGCGCCACGCAGATCGGCCCACTGGTGGCCGACGACGAAAGCGCCGCGCTCTCGCTGCTGCAGACCGCCGTGGCGGGCCTGAGCGGTCGCGTTTTCCTCGATGTGCCCGAACGCTGGGCCGCGCTGCGGGCCTGGCTGGAACAGGCCGGTTTTGTGCGCCAGCGCTCCTTCGTGCGCATGTCGCTCGGCGCCGCCCCCATCGCCTCTGTCAACGACCGGCTGTTCGTGCTGGCTGGTCCCGAATTTGGTTGAACCATGAGCCTCACTGCCTCTCAAGTCGAACACACCCGCGCGCTGCTGCGCCGCGGCCTGGCCATTCCGGCACACCCGCTCGCGCTCAACGCACAGCGCCAGCTCGACGTGCGCCGCCAGCGCGCGCTCAGCCGCTACTACCTCGACGCCGGCGCCGGCGGCCTGGCCGTGGGCGTGCACACCACGCAGTTCGCGATCCGCGAGGTGGGGCTGTTTGAAGAGGTGCTGCGCCTGGCCATCGACACGGCGCGCGCCTGGGTCGAGCCCGGCCGCGAGCTCGCCATGGTGGCCGGCGTGTGCGGCCGCACCGAACAGGCCGTGGCCGAAGCGAAGCTCGCGCGCGGCCTGGGCTACAACGCCGGCCTGCTGAGCCTGGCCGCGATGAAGGGCCAGAGCGAAGACGCGCTGATCGCCCACTGCGAGGCGGTCGCCAAAGAGATCCCGCTGATCGGCTTCTACCTGCAGCCCGCCGTGGGCGGCATGAACCTGAGCGCCGCGTTCTGGGCCCGCTTCGCGGCGATCGAGAACGTGGTGGCGATCAAGGTCGCGCCCTTCCACCGCTACCGCACGCTCGACGTGGTGCGCGGCGTGGTGCAGGCGCGCGCCGAAGAGCGCGTGACGCTCTACACCGGCAACGACGACCACATCGTGCTCGACCTCGTCACGCCCTTCACGGTGCCGCGCGACGGCCGGCCGGTGACGGTGCGCTTTCGCGGTGGCCTGCTCGGCCACTGGTCGGTCTGGACCTCGGGCGCGGTGCGCATGCTGGAGCTGTGCAAGGCCGCGGCCAACGGCTCGGTGGTGACGGCCGAAATGCTCGCGCTGGACAGCCGCGTGACCGACTGCAACAGCGCGTTCTTCGACGTGGCCAACGACTTCCACGGCTGCATCGCCGGCTGCCACGAGATCCTGCGCCGCCAGGGCCTGCTCGAAGGCATCTGGTGCCTGGACCCGAACGAAGGCCTGAGCCCGGGCCAGAAGGAAGAGATCGACCGCGTGTGCGCCCAGCACGGCGACCTGGCCGACGACGCCTTCGTGAAGGCCGGTCTGAGCCGCTGGCTCGCGTGAACGAAAGCCCGATGACCATGACCCAGAACAAACTCGCCCGCTGGACCGCCCACTACCTGCCCGCCATCGGCCTGTTCGTGGGCTTCATCGCGCTGTGGCAACTGGCGGTGTCGGTGTTCGGCATCCGCGAATACCTGCTGCCCAGCCCCTACTCGGTGTGGCAGGCCATGCTGAGCGACGAGATTCCCTGGCTCAGCCATGCGTGGATCACCGGCGTGGAGATCCTGGGCGCCTTCGTGCTGGCCGGTGTGGCCGGCGTGGTGCTGGGCATGGCCATCGCGTGGTCGCCGGGCATCTCGCGCGCGCTCACGCCCTTCCTGGTGTTCGTGAACACGCTGCCCAAGGTGGCGATCGCGCCGCTGTTCCTGATGTGGCTGGGCTACGGCATCCTGCCCAACATGCTGATCGGTGCGCTGATCGGCTTCTTCCCGGTGGTCATCAACACCGCCGTGGGCCTGACCCAGATCGACCAGGACATGGTGGACCTGGGCCGCGTGTTCAGCGCGCCCAAGTGGAAGGTGTTCATGAAGATCCGCATCCCCAACGCCTACCCCTACATCCTGAGCGCGCTCAAGGTCACCGCCACCTCGGCCGTGGTGGGCGCGGTGGTGGGCGAGTTCGTGGCCTCGCAGAAGGGCCTGGGCTACGTGATCATCACCACCCAGAGCAGCATGAACACGCCGGCCGCGTTCGCCGCGCTGGTGTGGATCTCGGTGCTGGGCCTGCTGCTGTACGGCCTGGTGGCCTTGCTGTCCCGCCTGCTCGCGCCCTGGGCCGAAGAAGCGCCGCGCTGAATCCCTCCCCCGTTCTC
>NZ_JBWKZH010000058.1:0-36334 GCF_059424305.1 Hydrogenophaga sp. GW456-12-10-14-TSB4
GCGAGGCTTCCCCGCGTCAGCGACCCATTGGGCAGCGGATCGCTCAAATCGGCTACTTGTTCAGCGTAGCCTTAGGTACGTTACGGCAAACGACAACCCGCGCCGCCATTGGGCTGGCGGCCGATCGGCACGCCTGATGGCACGATGGATGCACGCCGGATAGCACGAGGCGGGACACGCCCGATGGCACGAGCCCGTCCACAGGCCATAAACCGCTTATCCCCGTGCCGTGGGTGACACCGGCCGGAAGGTCAGCACCTCGGCACCCGTGCCCGGCATGCGCACGATGCCCAGGCGGTAGCCGGGCATGGACTGCCGCGCCACCAGGGCGCGCAGGTCGCAGGCAAAGTCGTGCGGCTTGGCGGTGCTGCCGGACTTGCGGTGCAGGTGCTTGAAGTCGAACTGCCAGCCGCCGGGCTGATGCCCGCCGTGCTTGCGCACCAGGCGGTAGAGCCAGCGCTCGATGCCGCCGGTGAGGTCGAAGTAGGCCGGGTCGATGGTGAGCACCAGCGCGGCGTCCAGCACACCCGCATAGAACCAGTCCGGTAGGATCAACTCGATGCCCAGCGGCGCGCCGCGGGCGTCGGCCAGTTCCTTCCACTCGTTGATCCAGGAAAAGCGGTGCAGGCGCCGGCCGGTGGTCTCGCGGATGGATGTGGCCACGGTGGTGGACTGCAGGCGATCCAGCGCGGCCTTGAGGCGCTGGTAGTCGCGCAATGACACACCGCGCCCGATGAAGCGCAGGATCTCGTAGGGCCGTGCGCGCATGAGCCGCGAGGTGGTGATGCCCGCATCGCGCGCCTCCACGATCTGGCTGGCGGCCCAGATGAGGATGTCGGCATCCCAGATGGTGGCGATGCCGTGTTCCTGCGTGCCTTCCACCCGGATAGCGACGTTGCCGCTGCGAAAGTCGATGGGCTTGGTGCGCCGCGACTTGGCCAACGAGAAGAAGGGGTAGGCCATCAGGTCCTGGCTGTCGCGCGGCGCCATGTCGCCCGGCAGCGCGCGGAACAGGTCGAGTTGCTCGGTCGGCCGCTGTGGCGAGGATAGAGACATCGGCAACAGGCGACGAAGTGGGCGCGCAGCGCCCCTCAGCGCGCACGGCTGTCGGCCGAGTGGTGCTCGGCGTACTCGGGGTCGGACGTCGCTTCGAAGCTGCGCTGGTCGGCCCAGGTGTCGAGGTCGGTGACGGCGTACATGACGCGCCGGCCGAATTTCCGGAAACGCGGGCCGCCGCCGATGACCCGCTGCTTTTCCAGGGTGCGCGGGGACAGACGCAGGTAGTCGGCGGCCTCGTCGTTGGTGAGGTAGCGCGGCGGCTGTGGCTTGGCAGCCGCCAGCGCGGCGCCTTGCGGTAGGTGAGCGGGTGCGGCGGCAGGCCGCAGGGGAGCGGGTCGCATGAGAGGCGCCTCCATCGGTCAGGAAGGCCCGGCTGCGGGGTTGCAGCCGGGTGGAGGCAGTCTCAGGAAACGCGGGCGTTCTGCTCAGGGACGATCTGGGGTGGGGCGGTTTCGTCCCTGCTGGTTTGCGGGCAGCGGACCTAGCCCGGCCAGCTCGCGGTAGCCTCCGTTCACCAGCGTGCGACCACGCTGCACCAGGCGGCGCACTCGGGCGCGCAAGGCGCTGTCAGCGTGCCAGTCGGCCGCGACCTCCGTCGCGCCGAACAGGCCCTCGGCGATCTCGCGCAGCGAGGCGCCGTCCTGGCTGGCATCGAGGACCTGTAGGGTGTGTAGCGTTTGAAGTGCAGCAGGACAGGGGCGCGGCTGTGTAGTGGCCAGCGGTTCAGCCTGGCAGGCGGCGGTCAGTTGGTCGAGTTCGGCTGCCATGTCGCGGTAGCGTGAGCCTGGGGCGCGGCAGGCGCGCACGGCAAAGGCGTGCGGCATGCCGTCTTGCAGGTCGGGCGCCAGCACCATGCGTGTGCAGCAACCCGGCCAGCGCGCGGTGAGCACGAGGCCTTGGCCATCGTGCTGCAAGGCCTTGTGACCAGGCAGGCGCCAGAACTCGAAGGAGCAGTCATTGGATTCAGCGTCTTCGTCGGGCACCACGCGGATGGCGCGAGACCGGGTGTTGAGCCAGTGGGGTAGCGCTTCACGCGCGTCCAGCGCCGGGTCTTCCAGCATGCGCAGACCCCAGGGCCGCGCTGCGCCGGCGTCAGTTGCCTGCATGCGCCAGGCCAAACGGTAGCCGGGGTGGCGTCGCAGGTACTCCCAGGCCAATGCCGGCCCGTCGAGGTGCAGCGCGTAGAGGTAAGCAGCGCTGGCGTGCCAGGGCGGCGGTTGGGCGGCCTGTGGCTGGCCATCGGCAAGGTCTGTCATGGTGCGAACCCCCTGTTCTTGTGCGGGAACATCGCATCGGTCGGCAGCGGCTACCAGGTCATCGGTCAGGAATTCGGTTGGGAGGAGCAGAGCGGTGACGTGGCGTCCGAAGGTGGCCGAACCCGCCGTGAGTCGGCCTGAGGCGACGGCCACGTGGCAGCAAAGCCATCGTGGCGAGGCCGAACATGGCGTGGTACAGCGCGTTCGTCATGACCGTTTGGGTCTGAATGGTCACGGCGAACGCGTGTTGGTGACATTCAGACCGTCCCGGTCTGACGTGTGGCGGCGCGGAGCGCTCAGTCCGTGATCGAGCCGTTGTCCTGTGCCAGCCGCAGGTACTCCGACATCGGTCGCATGGCGTGAAAGTGCAGGTCGCGCCGCACCGGTAACTGGTCGGGACCGACGATGGCAGCTAGGTCCGACAGCCTGATGGTGCCCAGCTCGGGCATGCCGATGCCCACGTCGCACAGGCCCCAGGCGGTGTCGCCATCGGCGGGGTTCAGGGCGGCGAGCAGCCAGGTCGCGTGCGCGTCCGGCGTGAACAGGCGCACCACGGGCCAAAGGTCGACCTGCGCGTCAGCGGTGCGGGCATGGCCGTTGGCCAGCAGCTGCGCATGCTGTTCGTCGGTGATGAGAGGTTCAGCCGGCATGGTAAGAGTGCGTGGCGCCGTGCGGAAACACGCGTTGCATCAGAAACACCGAATCGCAAAGCCGCTTTCGTGCCTGTCCGGAAAGGTGCACAGCGGCTTTTGCAGAAAAACACCCTTGCACGAAGCCTGAAAGTCGGCATGACGTGAACGCTCGAATGAGCCAATGCGGCTTTGGAGTTTTACGCGGATACACGATTGTTACGTAAAAGCACGGAAGCGCCCATGAGTGGATTCACCAAATCGGCCGCGCAAATCGTGTTTGAGTTAAAGATAACGTGGTTTTAATTCTCTCCAAACGGAACGCTTCTGTCCATGCAGAAGCGTCCCATCCAGGCCGGCCGTCCGACCGGTGCCACCACCTTCGATGCCGAGCTGGCGCAAGCCTTCGGCGCGGCGGTGCGCGCGCTGCGCTCGGGGCAGGGCATGGCCCAGGAGGCGCTGGCGCACCGGGCTGGCATCGAGCGCTCGCACATGGGCAAGATCGAGCGGGGCGAGCACATCCCCTCGTTGCCGCTCATTTTCAAGATTGCGGCAGCGCTGGAATGCGGTGCGACCGACCTGATGGCCGCGACCGAAGCCCAACTGGGTTCGACCGCGGCCTGAGACTGCAGGCTTTGCCTGCAACAGCGATCCCACCAGGACGGGGGGATCGGCGTGACCGTCAGGCCGTGGGCTTGCTGCGCGACCAGATGAGGTTGTGCGAGCCGTCCTCTTCCTCGATCAGGCGGGCGTAGATGGTGGCCGGGAACGAGGGGTCGTCCAGCGTCACTGACAGGTAGGGGCGTTCGGACTGGCTGATCTTCTTCCAGGCGGCGCCGATGTCGTAGCCGGTGCCGGCCTGGATGCGGTAGTCGGGGGCGTTCTCACTGCCCTTGTCGTTGCGCACGAACTTGACCTTGACGTTGAGCGTGAGGGTGCGAACGGTGCCGATGAAGCCGTCGTTCTGAGCGGTGAAGGTGCCGATGTTGGCCATGATGATTTCCTTTCGGGTTGCCAAGGTCGCGCCCATCGCGTCCTTGTTGTGATCCGTCAGGCGGGGGACGGGCGGGTCGCACCCCGCAGCGCAGCAAAGGGGCCGCAACAGCGTGGAGGACCGGCAGGCACGGGAAATTTGCCTCGCGAGGAATCCGCGCAGCGGAGGGGAAATTTCTTGGGCCGTACGGTTGCGGCCATCAAGCCTGAGGCGCAGCCGCGACCCCGCCAGGATTCACGACAAGACAAGGACGCCTGGGACGCACCTTTCCCGAAAGGCCTCATGGCCAAGCACGTTCACCATGCCTGTGTTGAGACCTCAGCGGCCACCACCCTTGCGCCATCGGTCAGAGTCGCAACAACGTGAGAAGCCCCTGCGGCATCCATACCGCACCCCGCTCCGCACGTCGCCTGCCAGGTCAACCAGGACGGTGCCCACACCTTGCGGTTTGTGGCATTCCCTGTGACGTGCCCGCCAGCGTGGGGGGAAGAGGGCAAACCAGGCAACTCAGCGCAGCAAGCACAGGCGTAGCACCCGGCTCGCGCAGCGGGGTGATGCAGGGTCGGAGGCGAAGCACGAACGCATCCGGCCAGCACAGGCAAGCGCAGCGCGCAGGCGTGAAGGATCGAAGCCGAAGGGCCGTGACGGCTATGACGGCACGGGGCGTAGCCCGAGAGCTTGGCGGCGCAAGGCGCCGACACGCCCACCCAGACGCGCCATAGCCCAGGTCACATGAAGAAGCTACCTTGGTCCGAATAGCCCATGGGGTGAATCTTCAGTTGAGCCAGCCAGGGCTGTACCGCTCGTTTGCAGGAAAAGTCCTCTCCGCCGTCCTGAATCCAGGCCCCCAGACGCCGCTCCACCCACGCGTGAGCATGGGCGTCGCCATCGCGCAGACCATTGAATCGGTCGGGCTCAATGCCCTCATGTCGCGGATCGAGCACCACGTTGATCGACAGCTCGTCGCCGCTGATGGCATTCACACTGGCCACGGCCGCATGGCCGCCCTCAAGGTCGTATCGGTAAATGTGCCGCTTGCAAAGCTGGCTGTGTGGATTGCCGCCGGGCCACCAGTTGTCGCTGGGCTCCAGGCCGAACAGGCGCTGCTCCAGCCCAGCATTGATGGCAGCGACCATCAGGTTGCGCCAGCCCATCCAGCGTGCACTGCGCTTCTTTTTTAGGGGAAAGTTGCGGAACGGCGAGTACGAGTGCTCGAACTCAGGGACCAGACGCAGATCCCCTGTGGCGTTGTAGCCCAGTTCCTGGAGCCGCCGCACCATGCGCGCATTGCTGGGCTTGGGCACCTCGACGGTCGTTCGACCGGCGAGAGCAGCGCGCAGCGCCGCATGCGTCTTGAAGCCGAGCGCCGACGAGAGGGCTTCACTGAGATGAGAGGACGAGACACCGCTGACGCGGTTCTGGGCACTGTGCTTGAGATTGCGCACGGCCGCAGCGGAGACGAAGAATGTCGAATCAGACATGCCAAATTCCTTTGTGCATGGTCGATGACTGCCGATTACGCACCGACCGAAGGAATGGACACGGTCTGCGATCAGAGAAGGGAAGCAAGAAACGTCGTTTAACCCGGCAGCAGGTTCAGCGGGACGCGGCTGTGTTGGCATTCTATGTGCTGATGCCAACCGCGCTGGCATGAAGCGTTCGCGCAAGACCTTGCGCGCCGCCACGCCGCCGCCTGATCGAAGGCGGTGGCGTGGCGTTTTTTTTTGGCCTTGGTCAGCCCATGCTGCGCGCGCCCATGCCGGAAACGACAAGGCCCCGGGCGGCAAGCAACGGGGCCTTGCAGTGCTTTGCCGATTGCCCGAGTCAATCGTCGGACGCATCCGCGTCGGTGCGCTCCACTGCTGCTGCTGGCGCCTCACGACCAAACACGGCGGGCATCCAGCCGCTGCCCTCGGCCAGTCGCTCGGCTTCCTGCGCAAGCTCGACTTTCTTGAGCTTGGACAGGCGGGACACTTCATTCGGCGCGAACTGCGCCACCGCGTTCAGGATGGCGGCCTTGGGCACGTGCTGGAAATAGCTCTCGGCCGTGGGCTTCCACCAAGCGGCCATGTCCAGGCCCAACGCCTGCGCCAGTTCAGCGCCGGGCTGACTGGCGGTCGTGCGGGGCGTCACCACACCCACCGCTGGGGCGGTGCACAGCGCCAGCAGTTGCACCAGTTCGTCCTGGGACTTGTCCAGCAGCACGGTGAACAGCTCGCCCGGCTCCTGCGGCAGACGGTTGGCCCAGGCCTGCCGCAGTTTGCGCAGCGCGAGCGCGGCGGGCGACTCGGGCCAGTCGGGTGCCGAGTCTTCCAGGCGATCACGCAGGCTCAGGCGCAAACCCAGGGGCAGGGCGTTGCGGTAGCCGCCCTGCAGGGCCTGCTGCACCAGGGCGTGCACCAGCGCAGCCAGCGCCACCTGTGGCTGGCGCGCGAGCTCAATCTGCAGGGCGGCGGTGCGGTGGGCGCTCAGGCGCTGTGCCAGCCGGTCGGACAAGTGTTCCGCGCCGTGCGGCGTGTCGCCCGTGGTTGATCCGTCTGAATCGCTGCCATCGTCGCCAGGGGTCTGGCTGTTGCCGGCGCGTTGGCGCGCCGCGTCCAGCGCGCGCAGCGCCTTGGCTTCGGCTTCGCGCAACAGCCCCCGGTGAATCAGGGGCTGCCCCTCGCGGTCCAGCGTGACGATGGCCCCGGCCATGGCTCGGACCTCGGGCGCATGGCCGCTCAGCTGGGACTGCACGGCTTCCAGTTCGGACGCGAGGACCTCGCGGCGCTGGTGCAGGGTTTCGGCCTTGTCCTCGTCGTCCGCGTCGTAGGCTTGTTCGAGCGCGGCATCGGTGCGGGTGATGCGGCCTTGCAGTACCTCCATGCGCCGCACCTCGCGCGCCGTGGGTTCGCGGCGCGTGCGCGGTGCGTTCTGGAACGACTGTCGCTCGGCGGGGCTCAGATGCGGCACCGCCTCCACCCAGGCCCAGTCCTCGGTGCGGACAGCCTCGGCCAGCCCCTCCAGCTTCTCGCGCGCCAGCCGCTCCAGCAGCGCGGCATCGGTCAGGGTGGTGCCGGTGTCCTCGTCGTCGGCGAACAGGTCGCGGCGGATGCCACCTCCGGCGGCGGTGTAGGCGTCCAGGCCGACGAAGCGCACCAACGCGTGATCGGCGCCGATTTCCCGCTCGGTCAGGCGCTGGCGCAGCGCTGTCGGGCTGCGCTGCCATTCGGGTGCTTCATAGAACGCGGCCTCCTGGGCGACGTGGTCATCGGTCACGGCCAGCGCCATCAATTGGTCCAGGCTGAGGGCGTCGGTGCGGTAATCGGCCATCAGCCGGGGCGAGACGTTGGCGAGCTTGAGACGGCGCTGCACCACCAGCGGCGTGACGCCAAAGTCGGCCGCGATGTCTTCCATCGGGCGCCCCTCGGCCACCAGGGCGGCGAAGGCCTCGAACTGGTCGGCCGGGTGCATGGCCTCGCGCTGCACGTTCTCTGTCAGGCTGGCGGTGCGCGCGCTGGAGTCGGCCACCAGCAGGCAGGGCACATCCCAATCCTTGGCCATGTGACGTTTTTTGGCCAGCAGCTTGAGGGCCGCGAAGCGGCGGCCTCCGGCCACCACCTCGTAGTGACCACCGTCCGCAGCCAGGGTGACGGTGAGGTTCTGCAGCAGGCCCACGCGCTCGATGCTGGCGGCCAGCGCTTCGATGGATGGGCCTGCCGTCTTGCGCACGTTGCGGCGCGACGGGCGCAGCCGCGACAGCGGCACGAGCAGCATCTGCTGCGAGGGCTGGGCGGGCACCTGCGGTGCGGGGATGGCGTGCAGGGCTTGGGCTTCGGGATGGGTGAGTGCGTTCATGGTGAAATTCCGGTGGGTGGGTGCGTGAGAAAACGGGACGGTGCGCGGCGTTAGGGCCAAGCCCCTCGCGCCGCGCGCGAGGGGAAAAATAGGGGATCAGCCCTTGAGCTGGCGCAGGCCATCGGCCAGCAGCCACAGGGCGCGGTTCAGGCGCAGGTTCTGGTCGATGCCCTGCACGGGGCGGGTGCTCTGGCGGCGCCCGTTGGCGCTTCGGCCGGTCAGCCCGCCCTTGATCAGGTTCTCCTGGGTGCGGTTGAACACGCTCCACAGGTCGCGCCGGTCGTCGTCGTGGCGACGTGGCATCAGGATTTGCGATTCGGTGACGGGCGGTGCCTTCTCGGCGTCGTCGTACTTGAGGGCCAGCGCGGCGCGCGCGAACACCTCGGATTCGCCCGTGTCCAGCGTCACGGCCTGCATGGCCTCGCGCGACTCTTGCGCCTGCCCGAAGCCCTGCAGCACCGTGTAGGCGCCCTCGATCACCTGCGCGGCCACGTCGCCCTTGTGCGGCACGCGCACGTCGGCCACGGTGTCGCCGCACACCAGACCGTTCTGGCAGACGAAACGGAACATGCCGGCCAGCATCTGGTAGCTGCTGGTGCCGTCGTGCGAGTTCAGCAGGATGATTTCGTTGGCCTCGCGACCGTTGATCTGGCTGGCGTGGCGAAGCCGGATCAGGTGCTTGGTGAACTCGCGCCGGTCGTCCTGGCGCACGCGGGTCTGGCACACCATGAAAGGCTGGAAGCCCTCGCCGCGCAGTTCCTGCAGCACGGTGGCGGTGGGGATGTAGCTGTAGCGCTCGGAGCGGCTGCGGTGTGGCGCCTCGGCAAAGATTGACGGGGCCACGGCGCGGATCTGGTCATCCGACAGCGGGGACTCGGAACGCAGCACCGGCGAACGCGGTGCGAAACGGGAGGCAAGTTGCATGGTCATTTCTCCAAATGAAGCTGGCTGTTGAAAACCCCCACCGGATTCCTAGATTCGGAGCCCTCTTCGGGTCTTCTGGTGGGGTCGGCGCAGAGACCTGGGCCGGCCCCTTCGCCACCGTCTTTCCTGAGTTCATCGCCCGCGACCGAAGGAGCGCGCCGCCCGGTGCCGTCAAGGAAGCAAGCGCCAGGGCTGGTGCGGCCCGCAGGCGCAGCCGAGGACACGGCCTGGCGCGCCTTGACGGCACCGGGCGGCGGGCTACGGTCGCGCAAGTGGTGATGGACGAGGGAAGAGGGCGCCAGTGGCCCTTGGCCGCTGATGGCGCCGACCCCACGCAAGCGCAGCGCGCAGGACCGGACGTGAGGCCGGGCCGAAGGCGTCAGCCGACCGGAGGGAAGGGAACGATGGAAGCCCGCCAGGGGCGAGACGGCGGAACCGCAGGGCCCGTGGGCTCGATGCGCAGCACGACAGCGCGGCCGGCCAACCCCCAATGGCCGGAGACGCCCGGTGACCGCGGTGACTCTACGATCACGGCATGCCCGAGAAAGACCCCACCCACTTCGACGACCCACTGGATCAGATGCTCAACCGCTCCGATGCGTTGATGGAGCGACTGACCGAACTGCTCGACGACGCCGAGTTCGATGGTTCTCCGCGAGGCGAAGCAGCCCTGGGTATGTGCGTGGTGGCCACGGAGCACGCGACAGCGCTGCGCGCCCTGATGGCCCTGGGCTTGCCGACCTCGGCAGTGAGCCTGATGCGCCTGCAGTTCGAGGCCCTGACCCGGGCCATGTGGCTCATCTATGCCGCCAACGACGCGGCTATCGAGAAGCTGTCAGCACCGCTCACGCTCGAAACCGAACAGGCGGCCAAGAACTTGCCCAGCGCGAAGGAAATGATCGATCAGATCGGCAAGCGGGTCGGGCAGGGTGTGCCCGCAGCGGCCCACGGGATGCTGAGCCAGTTCAAGGACGTGTCCTGGAACGCCATGAACTCCTTCGTGCACGGCGGCATCCACCCGCTGCGGCGCAGCGCCGATGGCTTCCCCGTGCACCTGGCCTTGCAGGTGCTGCGCAACTCCAATGGTCTGAGCACCATGACCGGTATGACGATGGCCGTGCTCACCGGCGACGAATCCATCGTCTAGCCGATGAGCAAGATCCAGCCGGCGTTCGCCGATTGCCTGCCGGATCTGCTGAAACCCTGAAAACCAGAGCGTCCGCGACGCCCTGGCGGCTGGTCAGACGACGATGCGTCCGGCCAGCCGAGCGTCCCGCGCGTAGGCGCTCAGACGCTTCTCGGCACGGAAGTGCATGTCGCGCTCCACCGGCAACCCGAGCCGACCGCGCACTGTCGCCAGTTCACGCAGACTTACCCAGCCCAGCTCCGGTGCACCCAGGCCCAGATCGCACAGACCGAAGGCATGGTCATGATCGTCCGGGTCGATCTCGGAAAGCAGCCAGGTCGCACCGGCGTCGGGTGTGAACAGCTTGACCACGGGTGCGGGGTCGAAGTCAGGGTTTCGCAGAGTCTCGCGGCCGTTGGCCAGCAGCAGCACGCGCTGCTCGTCGGTGATGAGTGCGTTCATGGTGAACTCCAGAAGGAATGCCGGGCGGGATTGCCCGCAGCCTCCGGGTCACGGCGCAGCGCAGCGGTCAAGGTTCGAAGACGGCCGCTCAGGCCGCCAGCGCATCACCGATGCGCGCCGACCTTGACGGCGAGAACGACGTGGCACGCTGGGTGCAACAGCAAGCCAGCCCAATCACACTTCCCTGATTCCCCGGAGGGGCAGGGCGGGTTCAGGGAATCTGGGGTTCCAGGCGGCTCACCGAATCCAGCGAGGCACTCCTGCCATGCACGTCCTCAACAAGGACTCCATCGGACTTCGTTCCGAGCGCCACCACTTTTTCGGCGATGCGCGATTCCATCGAGGTTCGCGGCGCCACCACCAGAATGACGCAGCCGTCGCAAACCAGCTCGTGGTCGTCGGATGCCTGCACGCGGAATTTCGCACTTCGCTCCCCCAGCCGTTCAACCCATCCCCGCAGCTTCAGGGTTGAGCCTGGCGGGATCGGCCCTTTGTGCTCCAGTTCGATCGTCCGACCCACCACGACCTCCGAGTCGGCATCCACATGCCGCTGCATCTCTCGGATGCAGATGGACTCCACGACGGCGACCAGGTACCCGGTCGCCAGGCATTCGATCAGCCTCTGCGCGTAGTCGCTCCCATGCGGGAGTCTGGAAAACAGCGCCCGGGCCGTCTGCTCCGGCGGCACGCTGTAGGTTTCTTCAAAGGAGATTTCACTGATGCCTTGGTGATTCATGGAACTGGGAAATGGGTTGACGACGTGCGCTCGCTTTCCGAGACCCCGCGTCAAAGCGAGGTGACGGGAACAGCGTTCGATCCTCGTTCGGAAGCATCGCGTCATCAACCCAGCCAGGCGTTCTCCAGCGTAGCTGGCTCGATGTGGATGTCCGTGCGAGGCCGACGACGGAAGCCTCAACGTCTCCGGCTTTGAAGCTCTGAAGTGCTCGTGCCACCGAGCGGTGGCACGCTGTTGGGCAGGAAACGAAAACCGGGAGCCGGTGTGGCTCCCGGTTGTGTTGGCTCAGATCAGCCCGCGTTCTGCGAAGGACAGGATCGTCGGCCCGGCCACGATCAGGTGATCGATGACCCGCACGTCCACCAGCGACAGCGCGCTCTTGAGGGTCTGGGTCAGATGCTCATCGGCCCGGGAGGGCTCGGCCACGCCCGACGGGTGGTTGTGGATCAGGACGATGGCCGCTGTGTTGTGTGCCATGGCCTCCTTGACCACCTCGCGCGGATAGACCGATGTCTGGGTTACGGTGCCGCGAAACATCTCCACGTACTCGATGACCCGGTGTTGCGCGTCCAGGTGGATCACCGCGAACACCTCGTGCTCCAGCGTGCCCAGCTGGATGCGCAGGAAGTCGCGCACCGCCTGCGGTGACGAGAGCATTTCGGAGCCGCGCAATTGGCCCGCCAACACCCGCAGCGCGGCCTGCAGCACCTCTGCCGGCTCGGCAGGACGGTAGCTGCCCGCGACATCGCGAACGAGCAGGGAGGAATCGGTGGAAGACGTGAACGACAGGGAAGACAGCTGCGACATGATCGGCTCCGGTTCGGAATCGGGCGGGATTGCCCGGAACCGGCCACCCACGCCGCAGCGCAAGCGGTCAGGGGCCGGAGGCGCAGCCAGAGACGGCCGCCAGGACGCCAGCGTGCAAGGCACGCGCAGCCCTTGACGGCGAGAACGGCGTGGTAGGTTGAAAGGGCACAGCAAGACCGCCCCCCCCGCTCACCACAACAGTCCAGGCAAGCGGAGCGCGCAGCGGCAACGCCGCGGAGACGTCAGGGATCAAAGCCGGATGGCCGGGATTCGGCACGAAGCCTGGGGCGCAGCCCGCGAGCCCGGCGGCGGGACGCCGAGACGCTGAACCACAGGGATCCATATTCACTGTTCAGTAAAAATGCCCGTGATACCGAATATTTGAATCGCGTTGTCGTGCGCTGCCGGTGGAGATGGCTGACTAGAACGGCAAGTTGTCGTCGGAACCCGTGTCCGATTTTGAAGGCTTTGTCGGCTCGGTCCTGGCTTCGAGCGACTTGATGAAGCGCACTGAGCTGGCCACATGGTTGAAGATGAGCAGGCTTTCCTCGTAATTGAGGATCGGGTTGTCGTGCGCCAGGCTCCTGTTGTTGCGTACATCGTTGAAGGCTTCCAGCACGGAGATGCTGGACTTCAGGATGCGCTCCGTCATCAGTGATTCAAGCAGACCGGCGTCGCGCAGGCGCTTCACGTATTCGCCGAAAATGCTGTGCAAGGCCTTGTCCCGATTGATCTCGACACCGCGATGCGCGCACACGGTACGC
Organism: Hydrogenophaga sp. GW456-12-10-14-TSB4; assembly: GCF_059424305.1. Lineage (NCBI taxonomy): Bacteria > Pseudomonadati > Pseudomonadota > Betaproteobacteria > Burkholderiales > Comamonadaceae > Hydrogenophaga > Hydrogenophaga sp. GW456-12-10-14-TSB4. The sequence goes on from NZ_JBWKZH010000058.1 coordinate 12,595, forward strand.
AGGTACTTGATGACGAAGGTGTGCAGACGATCCAGTGCGGCTTCGGGTTGGTTCTTTTCAATCGCTTCGCGCACATGTTGCGCCACGGTCTCGAAATCGCGTTCGTCGGCAGTGGCGGTCAGGGAATCCAGTTCGGCCACCGGCGTGTCACGCAGCATGCGTTCACCGAGGTTCCAGCAATCCTTGGTCAAGTCCGTCAGTCCAGGCTCGTCGGGCAGGCAGTCTTCCGCCTGCCCATACAGGATGAGCGCCTGGATGACTTTGCCGACCAGGTGATTGCCTTCGACTGCCCAGAATCCGCGCAGCCGGTTAGCCTTGGAGGTTCCGCGTTCGCGGTAGACCGCAGCATCGATATCGCGGCGAGTGTGCTCTTCAAAGAACTCGCTGAAGGACCGGTCCGAGAAGTCAAGTACGTAGCCGCTACCCATTCGGAACAGTCGCTCCAGCTTGCGCCGTTCAATGGACGAAATGTCGGCCATGGTATGTCCGCTGTACATCGACGGTGTCTAGGATGACCGATCGCCCACTACTCATGGCGCATTCGTCTTCTCTTGAATCGCGCGGCATCGATGGAGGAGAGCGTCGAAGGATTCGACCTCATCAAGGAACAAGCCGTCTTCGACCATGTGCCGGTAGTCGTCTGCCAACTTCACCAATGCGCCATCGTCTGGAACCAGGCGAAGACCACCCGAGATGGCGGCGTGGTAGTCGATCAGCGTCCCATCCGGACCTTTCTCAGCGAAGAAGATGCTCTTGTGATCGGCCACCGCCTTCGCCAGTGCTTTGTCCGCGATTGCCGCGTCGGCGAAGCCGGCGGCATCAAGCCGCGTCACGTCGTGCCAATGGCGAGCGAACCTATCCCCTCCTCGAAAGGCGCCTTGCGCACAGAAAACGTGAATTGCGGTGGCTTTTTCCCAAAAGGTTCGCTCGGCCCGCATCACTTGTGGCGTCGCCTCTGGAAACGCCACTGCCTGCAGGTGCACGGCGGCATCACAGTGAACAGAGCGCAGTTCGGAAGGTTCGCCGGTGGATCGAGCGCCGAATTCCAACATGACAGCCGACGGGACATAACCCGTTCCTGAGGCCTGGGGCGCGTAGTGGATGAACACCTTGTCGCCTTCGACCCGAACCGTGGCCGGTAGGCCATGTTCCTCAAGGTCATGCTGGAGCCGCGGACCCACTTCGGTGGTTACCCATTCGGCCAGGCGGGCGCGGATCTCCTTGCTCCACTTCTTTTCCTGGCTCTTGCTGGCTGGGAGCGGCGTACCCGCATCGCCGATCAGATCACCAGCGATGGCTCGGATGTCGTAGGTCAGGTCCACGTCCTCGGAGAAGCGCTGAATTACACCGTAGGCCTTCGAGAGGGAAGTGCCACCCTTGAAGACGAGATGCGGGGCGTAGGGTGCGGCGAAGAGATGCCGCAGGGACCAGACCACCCAAACGTCTTTTTCCAGCAGGTGGGGAGGGCGCCCAGAAACGTTGGCAGCCTGGACAAGGGCCTCCAAGCGTTCGTCGGAAGAGAGTTCGAAGAACTCAGCCATGCGGCACCAGGGTACTGACCTCCTGGGCCATCCACGTCGGCAAGCGAGCACGTGCCGACGCCACTTCCTTCATTTCGACCGTGGGTAGTTTGGCGCGCAGCGCACGCAGCGCATCGCCGGCCTTCTCCGGCCCCAGCCATGCCAGCGCCCGCACCACATCGCCAGCGGCCCGGCCTGGAAAGATCAACTGCCACACCGGTGCATGCCGGAACTCCACGGTCTGAGCACCCAACTTCAAGCGACGGCTTGGGCCGGACGTCAGGTAGACGGCCCGCATCGGCACCTGGGTGGTGAGGCCCAGCGCGTTGGCAGCCGCCGCGCCGTGCGACACGATGGTTTCCCCGCGTTGAGCGGCCAGCCCCTCGACCATCTTGGCGGTCGATGGCGCACGGGAGCCAAAGCGGCTCTCTACCGGCAGGACATAGATGCCGCGACCCGCGCGCATCAGGGCGCCGCGCTGCACAAGGCGAGACAGAACCTGGTCCACGGCGGCCCGGTTCCCCAGGTGCAGCAGTTCCTTCGCGACCAGGGGCGTGCCTTCCGGCAACACGGCGGCATGCTCTAGAACTTGTTTGGCGAGGGTCTGCATGAGGTAACTCCTGAGTGGTAGAAGTATGACGTAGTTTCTGACAGTTTTCAAGTCGCCCTCCCGCCGGCGAGGACTTGGGGGGCTCACGGGGTACACGGGTATGCGTGTCGCCGCTCGGAGTGCTGCTTGCAAAGACTTCAGAAGTGATGGTAAGATATTCTTACCGACCGTAATGGCCCACATGGAGATCCAAATGGATGCTGCTCTGATTCAGGCGACGCTGGTGGAAGTCCTGCAGAACATACAAGCGACAAGCGAACTTGAGTGCCCGCCGCTTGGTGGCGCGACGAAGCCCATCGAGGAACTGCCGAAGTTTGATAGCAAGATATGGCCCGTAGCCATTGGCATGCTGGGTGCGAAGCTCGGGATCACAATCGCCAATGATGTGAACATCTTCCGGCAGGACGATTCCTGTGTTGCGCTGACGATCGACGAGATCGTGGCCAAGGTCGTCGCACTTGCAGAAGCGCAAGTTGCGGCAGAGCCCAAGCAGGCGAACGCGCAATGACGGACAGCCCGGATACCCACCGCTCGGCGATCGCCGAACGCCTGCGAGAGGCCAGAAAGGCCGCAGGTCTGTCGCAGGGCCAGGTGGCCAAGTTGCTGCAGATGCATCGGCCGACGGTTTCTGAGATCGAGGCCGGCAATCGCCGTGTTTCAGCAGAAGAACTTGTGAAACTTGCTGAAACCTACGATGTCACCGTTTCGTGGCTACTTGGCGAAACGGCTGAACAGCTCGAAATGAACGATCCGCGACTCCAGCTTGCCGCGCGGGAATTGAGCAAGCTGAAGCCCGACGACCTGGATCGACTGCTGCGGCTTCTGGCGTCGATGCGCAGCTCGGACGCTGATGAGGGAGAGGGACGCAAATGAGTGCTCAGTCCTTGAACACATCGGCCGCAGGACGAAAAAACCTTGTGATGCAAGGCATGCAGGCGTCGATCGAGGCGCGCGTGAAGGCGGGTTTAGACCTCAAGAGTCCTGCCTGTATCTACGGCTTGTGCGAGGCGCACAAAGTTGCAGTTCGGTTCAACGATATCAACATGGAAGGCATGTACGACCGGACGCCCAAGCCGCGTATCCATGTCTCTGCCCTCCGGCCCTTGGCAAGAAGAACTTTCACATGTGCACATGAACTGGGTCACCACGTTTTCGGGCACGGTTCAACCATCGACGAATTGCAAGAAGACCAGGCCAACAGCGCAGATCGTCCTCCAAACGAGATCCTGGCGGATGCTTTCGCGGCTTTCGTCTTGATGCCGACGCTTGGCCTGCGGGAAGCTTTTGCGAAGCGCGGCCTGGACCCGAACCGTGCAACAGCTCTCGACATGTACGCCATCGCCTGCAACTTCGGAGTAGGCCAGGCGACTCTTGTGAATCACCTCGCGTATGGCATCAGCATGATCAACCAAGTGCAGCGTGATCGCCTCGGGCGGATCACGCCGAAGATGATTCGCACGGAACTGCTGGGCGAAGTCGTTTCCACTCCGCTCACTGTGGCGGATCAGCACTGGAATTCACCGACGCTCGACATGGAGCAGGACGCGCTGCTGCTCCTTCCTTCGAGCGTGGTTGTCGATGCCTCAATGCTCGTGCCCGAGCGTGAGCTGGCTGCCGGGCGAGTTTTTCGCGCTGCAAAGTGCGGCATCACCCGAGTGGCAATACCTGGCACCCCGTGGGCAACCTACGTCCGTATTGCCCGACGCCAGTATGTTGGTTTGGCTCGATTCCGTCACCTTGAGGAGACTGCAGATGAGTAAGCTTCCCCATTCGATCGGCCCGATCCTCGTCGATGAGCCTGACATTTCACGGGCCTGGGCCAAGGCAGTGCTTCACGTCATTGATCACGCGGGTCCTGAGATATCACCCCTGATCTTGAGCGTGACTGGCTTCGATGAACGGGGTGCGGTTCCGGAAACACCGGCCATCCGTGAGGCGCTCGATGCGCTGCTCGCGGCCAAACGCTTGCGAAGCGTGGACGACGTGGCGTTCACGATCTTTCCGCAGCGTTTGTGGCAGGTCGCTCAGGGTGATCGCGCCGCGCTGTTTCGGTACTACAAGGATGCATTTCCGCGCTACCAGGCGATGAATCTGCGGGACAACCGCCGCGGTCTCTACTTCGAGCGAATGACCGGGTACGGGAGCGGCCCCTGCGATGGCAATCAGCTCGAATGGATCCTGTCCCAGTTTGAGGGACGGGAGGGCGTGCGGCGGTCGATGTTTCAGGCGAGCGTATTTGATCCGGCCCGAGACCACGTGGCTGACGCCCAACTCCAGTTTCCCTGTCTTCAGCACGTCAGCTTCGAACCGACCAAGCAGGGGCTCGTCATCAACGCCTTCTACGCGACACAGCAGCTGTTTGTGAAGGCATATGGCAATTATCTCGGTATTGCCCAACTGGGCGCCTTCATGGCCCATGAAATGAAAACCAAGCTTTTGAGAATGAATGTCGTTGTCGGCGTCGCGAAGTTCGAGCGCATCTCCAAGTCTGATCCGGACCTACAGCCGCTGATCGTTGCAGCCCGAGCAAGTTTTCCTCTGATGCAAGAGGAGGCTGACACTGGCGATGTGCTCGCGACAGACGTAGAGATTGCAGCGTGAGGGTTGGAGCCAGCAAGAACTGTGTGCCTTCGGAGAATGACGCCGTGGCCGCTTCAGCATCGACCGATGGTCCGTCACACCTGCTGCCGATCAAGGTCACGCCGGTATTTGATAGCTATTGGCGGTTCGCGGTGGAGCGGCAGAACGTGTTCTGCCAGAGGCTGATGGGCAAACCCGCGCCATGGACCAGCGATCCGGTGATCTCCGTTCACAAGTTTACGAACGCGTATCGCGCTTCGGATCGCGTCAGCCAGTATCTGATCAGGCATGTGATCTACCGCAATGATCTCCCACAGTCGCCGTCCGAGGTGCTCTTCCGCACGTTGCTGTTCAAGTTGTTCAACAAGATCGAGACTTGGGAGTTGCTTGAACACTCTTTCGGTGAGATCACCTTCAAGAACTACAAGTTCGAGCACTACGACAAGGTTCTGAGCCAGGCGATGAGGGCAGGGGGGCGAATCTACTCGGCTGCCTACATCATGCCGCCCGGAGGTTCCGCTTTCGGGCATACGGCCAAGCATCAGAACCATTTGCGCCTACTGGAACGCATGATGGCTGATGACCTTGCTGGTCAGTTGGCGCAATTGAAGAAGATGCAGACCGCGTTCGAATTGCTCAGAAGCTACCCAACGATTGGGGACTTTCTGGCATACCAGTTTGTGACGGACATCAACTACAGCGAAGTCACCGACTTCTCGGAAATGGATTTCGTCATACCGGGCCCTGGTGCTCGCGATGGCCTCAGAAAGTGCTTCCGCGACAGCGCGGGCCTTAACGAAGCGGAGCTGATCCGATTGATGGCTGACAACCAGGAGCGCGAGTTCGAGCGGCTCGGCATCAAGTTCCAATCACTGTGGGGGCGCAGGCTGCAATTGATCGATTGCCAAAACCTCTTTTGCGAGGTTGACAAGTACGCGCGGGTGGCCCACCCGGACGTAGCCGGCATCTCGGGGCGGACACGCATCAAGCAGAAGTTTTCTCCGACCGGACCCTTGGACCAGCCTTGGTACCCACCCAAATGGGGTATCAATTCGAAGATTGAGGCAGACCTTTCGAGTCGTACCAGCCCAAAAAGGGGTGAGATGTCTGCGAACAGGTCAGTTGCCCAGTCAACCTTGGACTTAGGAAATTCGTGATGAACTTGAACACCTACCAGCGAGAAGCACAGAAGACTGATCGCGTTCCTTCGCGACAAAGAAGTGGCGATGCAGGAACCGATCTCGTGGTTCCCTTGCTCGGGCTGGCAGGTGAGACGGGCGAACTGCTCAGCGAGTACAAGAAGCACCTTCGAGACGGCGATTCCCATCTTCTGTTCAGGGACCGCGTGGCGGAAGAATTGGGTGACTTGCTCTGGTACATCGCAAATGTCGCTGCGAAGTTCGATCTCAAACTGAGTGATGTCGCGGACGCAAATCTGAAGAAGACCCGGGATCGTTGGGGGCCGCAGGATTCCGGGGCGCGCGCTTTCGATGCCGAGTTCGAGGAGAACGAGCGGCTGCCTCGACGTTTCGAGGTTGAACTCAGCGAGGTCATGGTCAAGGGGCGAACGAAGATTCGGATGCGTGTAAACGGCAAGCAGATTGGTGACGACTTGACCGACAACGCTGATGACCCTGATGGTTATCGATTTCACGACGTCTTCCATCTGGGCTACGTCGCGGTACTCGGCTGGTCGCCTGTTATTCGGAAGCTTCTGAAACGGAAGCGCAAGAGCGATCCACAAGTCGACGAGGTGCAGGACGGCGGCCGAGCCCAGGTTCTGGATGAGGGTGTTGCGGCGCTGGTTTTCGACTACGCGAAGGAGCATCGGTGGCTCGAAGGTGTCACCGACTTGGACTACAAGTTGCTGCGTACGGTCAAAGGCGTGACGTCGCTACTCGAAGTGCGTGAGCGGTCGCTAGGTGAGTGGCAGCGCGCGATCTTGGTCGGATTCGAGGTTTGGCGCCAAGTCCTGAGTGCTGGTGGCGGGAAGATATTGGTTGATCAGGACGCGAAGAGCCTGACCTTTATCGGTCCACCGAAACGCGCTCGGCGGAGGCCCGCTCACAAGCCTTGATGGCTATTCGAATGATCTATTGAGAGGAGGCCTTGGAATGACCGGCGAGACGCAGTTTCTGAATTTTCGGAACGTCGTGGCTCATGGCGTGGATGTTGTCGACACCGCAGATTTTGCCCGCCTCGTAAACAAACAGGCGAGCGACTTCTTGGATCGTTACTTCACGACTGCAGAATTGGCCACCGCGGATGAGGGGGGCGACAGAACAGAAAGACTTGCGTCCCGCTTTGCCGTCAAGGAGGCCGTACTGAAAGCACTGGGCACAGGTTGGGGCGATGGCATCGCTTTTACGGACGTCGAGGTTGTCTCTCAGCGGAGCGGCGCACCGACTGTGGTGCTACACCGTCGATTGATGAAAATTGCGAGTGAACGGGGGATCGCCCATTGGTTGGTGAGCGCCAGTCACACGAGCACGGTTGCTTTAGCGAGTGTCATCGCTTTGACTGCGTGAGTTCTGCCGGTCGTGTGCTGCACGGGCGCTTTCCGGCTGCCTAGATAGTCGAAAATTCGCAGACGGGCAGGCATGGTTGAGCAGGTTATTACTGGGTCAACACAGCTACTCCCCCTTAGCAACAGGGACGCTCTTGCTATCGTCGATCCAGGCATAGATCACGTCTACGGTTCCCATCTACGCATCGGCGGGCGGCCAGCGCAGTTTTCCACGGCCCACGCGCAGTGCTTCCACGAGCCTAGTATTGCCCAGCAGCCGCCCTGAGAAGAGGCTAGGTTTGGGATCGACCGCTGGCTTCTTAAACGCGGCGACCCGCTGGTAGTCGGGGGTTGTCAGCCAAGTTCGTCCATCCCCCTCGTTGGTGACGATACGATAGAGCCCGGCGGGTGGGGCGGCCTCTATGTCGAGCAGACGCTTGTAGCGTTCAACGGACCACTTCTGAATGCCACTGCTCAGAGCTTCCGTTCGAAAGCGTGCCCATAGTGCAGCAGTGTCAGGCGTTGGCCAGTCGCCTGCGTCGGTGTTGGCCGATACCTCGTCGGATTCAAGCCAAACCCGCATCTCTGCCGGCGTGACGAAGACGGGCAGGGCGTCTTCAATGGCCGCCATGGCGGCGCGTCGTGACGGCAGGCCCGCACGGATCAGCATTGCCATCATGAACTGCGGGACACCGGTCTCGACCGCTGCCGCTGCGCCGCCCGCCACCTTGTCCGGCGACCATCCGAGGGACATGCGGCGGGTGCGAACGGCTTCCAGCGCCCAAACCAAGCGATAGGTGAAGGCCTCTTCGATCGCTCGCATGTTCTGCGGACCGATCTTGGAAACTTCTTCGCCGGACACCCAGCGTCGAAGGATGTCCTTCCAGTTCGCTGGTAGCGCGTTCGCCTTGTCAGGGATGAAGGGGCGCATGAAGAGCAGGCGCTCGCCTAGACCGCCGAGGGCGCCAGCGAGCTCATTGAGATCGCCGTTCAGTGCTGCGTCGTCGGCTCGATCGAGCAGTTCGGCGAGTTCATCGGCCATGGCGTCGATGGCGAGGCCAGCTTCGAGCCCAACACCCATTGCAAAATGTCCGCGCCGAGCCTGTGTCGTTGTGGTCTTCCAAATGAGGTCGGCGCGTGCTTCGAACACCTTCTTGTGCACAGGCGCGACATCCTCTTCTTCGCGAGCGATCTGACGGGCCCAAAGCGAACCCTTAAGCGCTTCGTCCAGCAGCTTCGGGAGATCAGCGCGATCGGCATCCAGCGCTTCAACCAGGCCGAACACGGTCGCATCGAGGCGCTCGACAAGCTGCGACAGTGGCTCCTCGTCGATTGTTTCCTCTTCATCGTCTTCACCGCCTTCCTCATCACTTTCATCACCGTCAGGGTCGTATTCCACGGCAGTGGCGAGGCGCTCGGCCACCTCGGCTTCTTCGTCGGGTGATCTCCAACCCTCTCGGGAGTTGGCGAGGTACTCCCATGCGTCGTCGCGATCAAGCACGCCCTCGCGCGACAAACGCTCAAGGATCTCAGCAACGATCTGGATGAGTCCGCTCTTGAGGGTGCGGGCCTTAGCGGAGTCAACCAGCTTTCTCCATTCCCTCCTTCGCCAGTTGGTCCTATCGAACATGACGTGGACGATTAGGCCCTCGACATCGACGAAGGCGCGCCCGGCGCGTCCGGCGACATTCGCGAATTCCTCGCCCTTGATCTTTTCTCCAGCCCGATAGAGCGCAGGCACGAGCAGAACAGCAGCGTTGAGGTTGAGCCCCTGTGAGAGCGTCGGTGAAGCGACGATGACCTTCAGTACGCCATCGGACAGGAGGATTTCAAGCTCACGTAGGAACGGACTCGGCAGGCGGCCATGGTGAATAGCGACGCCGACCTTCAGGCTGGCGACGGCTGGATGATTCTCGCCCAGCCATTCTGTGCCGACTTCCAGCGCACGTGCGATTGGCGCCTCGTCCTCCAGAAGGGGTTCGAGATAGCCGCGCTTGCAGAGGTCAACGACCTGCTTGCCGTAGCTCTCCACCCAGTTGGCCTGGGTGGAGAAGATTAGGGTGCGCTTGCCTTGGCCGGCGAACTCCCATGCCGCAAAGAGCGCGAGGTGCGAGTTCTTGCGCGGATAGGGATTTCTCTCCCTGCCCCGCGCGGGCTTCTCCTCGACGAACTTGTCAAGGAATGGACCGTCGTCGTCGAGGTCGAGTCGCAGCAGTGCATCCTTGCGGCGCCAGGTCAGCGCGCCGAAGCGCTGGCGCGTGGGACGCCAGTCTGAACGCACAGGTTCGCCGGGTTCGTCGGAGCGTATCCAGGCCGTGAGATCGTCAAGTTCGTCACCACTCGGCAAGATAGCGGAGAGACAGACGATCCGGCGTCCGGCCGCGTCTGCGCGTCGTAGCAGGCGTTGCACGAGCGTCTCATAGCGAATCTCGCGCTCGCTCGGTCCGATCATGTGGCCTTCATCGAGGACGATCAAGCCGACGTCATCGATCAAGGACGGGTCGCTTCGCAGTGCGAAGTCGAGCTTTTCTGGCGTGGCGATGATGATCTCGCGGGATCGCAGGGCGTCCTCATCGCCCGCTGACAGGCCGCTGGCCCCGTAGAGTGAGGAGACGCTGAACCCAAGTGGCGCGAAAGTCCTTCGGAAAGAACGCTCAGTCTGAGCCGACAACGCGCGCAGCGGCGTGACGATCAGGACCCGGCGTGCTGAAGACAGCGTCATCAGAGCTGAGATCTCGGCGACGCGTGTCTTGCCCGCGCTGGTTGGCAGGGCCACAACCAAGTCGTCCGTCATGTTCGTGGAGCGTAGGGCGGCCTCGCGCTGTGAAGGCCATAGCTCCACTTCTGAGGTCTTCCGGGCGTAGAGCGATGAGATGAACAGCCGACGCAGATCGGGGTACTTTTCTTCCGTCCCCTCGGGTGGTTCGGTCGGCAGCCTTTGGTGAAGCGAGTGCTGCCAAAGTTCGTCGATGAGGTGGCTGCATAGCTTCGAAATCCACCACAAAGGGACGTTCTCGGCGTTGTCGGCCAGGCTGACAGCTGTTGCGAGCAGGTCCCTTGCACTTTCGATCGGCTCCTGTTCGCCCGTCTCAAGTGCAAATTCGAAGAATGCCAACGCCCGGCAGATCGTCGTATTGAGGATGGTGGACAAAACCTCATCAATGTCGGGATCGTCGCCGCCAAGGGCCTCGGCCATCTGCTTATCGCCGTGGGCCTCGTTGCCAAGCCAATCACGAACGAAACCGCGCAACTGGTCGAGGTCGCGCAAGATCAAGTGACGGATGGCTGTTTCGCCCGGCGTAGCGTTGAGGTCTTCTGCCGTCTCGTTGAAGAGAGAGTAGGCCACGGCCGAGAAGCCTGCTAGGTGATAGGCAGCGGCGGCGATGATGCGGCGGAAACCTCGATCGGGCACCTCGGGATCACCATTTCGAACCAGAGCTTCGAAGGCGTTGGCGGCCCGCTCGAAAGCCTTGCTTGTCAGCTCAGACGAACCGGCCTGAGTGCGCAGTGCCATGGCGCCCCGAAGTAGAGCGAAGCCATGCTCGGCGAGATCGGTTTCGATGGTCGCGCCCAGGGCAGGCGCGTTTTGCGGTAACACGCCTGCCTCCCGCATCAGCGACCATGCTGCGCCGCGATATAGGAGGCGACCAAGAACGCCGTCGACGGTCGCAGCGGTGAGGAAGGCGGTCAGTTCGTCAGGCGTCTCCAAGATCTTCTGCCTCCTGGTACATGGCCGCGATGAAGTCTTGGTGATCCTCGACGTGGATGTTCACAACGTAGTGGTCGCGGTTGGTACCAGCAGCGTCCAGATCGTCCTTCAAGGAAGCGTGGGGACCGTTACCCGACACGGTGAAGAGCATGTGGTCAATGTGATCTGCTTGAAGGGAATTGAGACCCACCTCGTCGCGGAGATCGCGCCCCAGCGCGTTGTCGTCAGGGTCGTCGCTTTCCAGCAGGCGATTGGCAACGAACAGCAGCGAGTCCGGCGTGCAACGGCCACTGTCACGGTCGAGCACTTTGCGAGCACTGGCGACCGTGGATTTTCCAAGCTTCTTGTTGCTTTTGGCCTCACCCTTCAGGAGCCAGAGCTTCTCACCGCCGTAGCCGGCGCCGATGAAGTCATCGCCGCGCATGGCCATGTTGCGGCCGTCCTTGTAACGGAGCCGGCGCACAGGGACGCGAAGGCCGATCTCTTCCTCAACCAACTCCGTTGCAAGGATTTCGCCGAGATCGCCCGAGCGGCCCTTTTCCGTCTGAGGCATTGCCGCGCTCAGAATCTTGGCGGCGACCTTGTATCCAAGTCGCTCTACGTCATCGGCAATGCGTTCGAGTCGGTCGTAGTGCGAGCGAATGGTCTCAGCGAGGTCATCGCGGATATCGTCGCGGCCTCCGACCTTCTCGACATAGGTCCAGTAGTGCTTGCGCTTGTTCTTTTCTTTGGTGGACTCGCACCACCTCTCGTATAACCCCACGATGTCCCTCCATTAATGGTGCCTGATCTCTGATTGGCGGATACGGCTCGCCAGCGGGATGGTCATAACGATTTTGCTAATTCAGTACGCGCGCCTTGCGTTGTTTCGGACATTATTGCAAGTTGAAGTGGCCGTACCTGGATATCCGCTACGAACGAGTATCCGCTCTGGTGGTGTACCTCCCCATCCCTACCGATTTCCCAAGAATTCCAGAGTAGTGCCAACCCGAAAGAACTGAAGGCAAACCGGCGCCACGATGAATGCAATGATCAAACCAACGACCATTCCACTGGCTGGCTACGTTTACCAAACCCTGGTGGGATTCAAGCTGCTCGCCGAGTGGCTTGACGATCCCGGCCGCTACGACTGGGTGACGTTCGAGGCGGATAAGGAAGGCGCGAAAGGGCTCGATGACTTGGTCGCTGCCCGCCGCGATGGTTTGCGGGAACTGACCCAGGTCAAGTTCACGGTCGACGCGTTCCGCCCCGAGCACGCGCTGTCGTGGGAATGGCTGTTGTCACGCAAGGGAAGCCGCGGAACCTCGTTGCTGCAGAAATGGTCCGCTGCGGCAACGGAAGTGGGGTCTACATCCGTCTACTCAGCGACCCTGCTGACCAATCGGCGGCCGGATGACGAGTTCGCGGCGCATTTGACGGGGGCACATGTCGACTACCCCCGTCTCCACGCCGAACTGAAGTCACGCATCGACACCGAGCTAGGTGGCACGGACAAGGCGCAGGCCTTTTTTTCCCTCTTTCGCTTTGACCATAGCTTTGCGGGCTTCGAATCGCTCGAACGGCGAGTCCTCGATCAGTTGGTTCCCCGGCACACCGATCGAGACGGCTGGCTGAATCTGTACCGTAACGGCCTCGATTGGACCATCTGGAAAAACGCTCCTGCGCCGGCCGGGCGCATCACGATGGCCGTTCTGCGCGGCGTCATCTCCGCACGCCGGCCTCGAATTCTCAACCAGGAATTCAGAATTCCTGAAGACTATCGGCCTCCCGACCGGGAGTTCGCAGACCATTTTCTTGCCGAGTTGACGCGGCAGCCAGTAGTGCGGGTTCTGTGGGGATCACCAGGCCAGGGAAAAAGTACTTTCCTGAGCTTTGTATGTCAGCGTTTGGGGGAAGTCCAACTGCCGTTCATTCGGCACCACTATTTCCTTGATCTGCTCGATAGCAGCGACAGGCTCACGGTCAACGCTGCAGCGAATTCGCTGATCTGGCAGATGCGCACCCAGCATCCGGCCGTCAGCCTGCCGCCTGATCCGGAAAGCAATGACTTGCGGGGATGCATCGAGGCGTGCGGGGCGCACTACGGCGCCGAAGGCAAGCTTTTCACGGTTGTTGTCGACGGGCTAGACCACGTCTGGCGGGAGAACGACGAGGACATCTCTCCGCTGGAAGGGCTTTTCAGGCAACTGCTTCCCGTTCCGAACAATGTGTCCCTGTTGATCGGTACTCAGAAAATCGACGCGAGCCGTCTGCCCGGCCGGCTGACGGACCACGTTTATCCTGCGCAATGGGTCGAGCTTCCGCTGATGGATCTGCAGGCGGTCCACCACTGGTTGGAAGCCCAATACGCGGGGGATTCTTTTGATCTGCCTGCTGGAGGCCGGCCCGACATGCTTCCGGATCTGGCACAAGCTTTCATCGCGGTCTCAGGCGGTCATCCCCTGGTTCTCACCTACATTTTTGAGCGCCTAGCCAGCGACCACCGGGAACTGACCGCTGCGCGCGTTCACGAAGCGGATCCTGCACCGTCGCCAGATGTTCAGGCGTACTACCAGGGCATGTGGCGACGTCTGTCCAGCCTTGCCAAGGACGCTCTTCATCTGCTGGCGTCAGCGTCCTTCATCTGGCCCGAGCAAGGGCTAGAAAGCTGCCTGAACGTGCAGGGCAGCATCGTGATGCCCGAGTTGGGACACTTGTTGGTGGAGACCGATGCTGGATTGCGGGCGTTCCACGGCAGCTTGCATGTCTTTGTGCGTGCGCGCGAGGACCACCAGGCGCGGGCACGGGTCCTGCAGCCTCGCGTAGCCGCCTGGCTCAAGTCGGATGCGCCACACTACCTTCAATGGGCATGGCTGTGGATCTACCAACACAGCATCGGTCATTCTGCAGAACTCCTTGCAGGCACAACCCGAGATTGGCTGGTGTCATCCCTGGCCCAGGGCTACTCAGGCGAGCAGGTCAGCCGCATTCTGGAGGCCGCGGAAGACGCGGCCTTCGACCAGGCTGAATACGGCCTCCTGCTGCGCAAACGCGCGCTCAAGCACCGGTTCGAAAACGGCCTGACCTTCCAGGTTGACGATTCCTCGATCCTTTGGCGCAGCGCAAAGTTAGTCTGCAATGACCCGAACGTTGTGGATCTGCTCGCGGCCGAACTCAACGCGGCTTCATTCGAGGAGCTGCACCTGCTGGCCTTGATGTATTTGGGCCTTGCCAACATTGAGTCCGCCATCGAGGTTCAGGGGAAGATGCGCCGCAGGTTCAATGCCAAAGTGGCGGCGCAAGGCTTCGGGCGGGGCGAGTATGAAGCCGACGCCGCTCTTCTTCTGGAAATCATCGCCAAGACAAACGACTTTGATCCGCCCAACGTTGTGAGATTTCTTCAGCGCCTTGAGGATGACAGCTTTTTTCGGACGTTCCTCGCGCACATTGCGACCACTGGCACGCTGGAACGGTTGCTGTCCTTCTGTGATGTGGCGATGCCGCTGAGGATGCGAAAGCAATTTGAGGCAGAGGCCGTACGCATGGCTGGATTCACGAGCGCCGCTCTGCACGTCTGGCCAGTCTTTTCCCGTTTCGGCCGGCATCCCCTGGCTATGTGCTGGGCGCAGTTGTATGCACCGAGCGCGGTGCCCCGTTGGCGTGCCCTGCACCGACACCCAGTCCTGGACATGGAGGGTGATCGGTTCCAGGAGAGCGATTCGGGGTTTGCGACCTACCTGCATGAGGCGTTCTTCCACTGCGTCAGCGCTTCGCTCTCGCTCAATGGCGCCCCGGATTCCAGTGCCATGCCCCGCCCCAGGGCCCGTCCCTGGCTGGCTGGTGCCCTGAAGCGGCTGGACTTGGTCGCACAGACTGTGGGCAAGGTGCTTGCGCGCGGCGACGCGACCGCATTTGCACTGCCTTATCGGCTGCTTGAGCTGGAGCGCCCAGACGTGAATGGCTATGACGCCATGTTTGACTACCGGGCATTTCGCAAGGCAGCCACGCTGATTGCAGCTGACCTGTTCCTGCTGACTAAACCGCGCAGCAAGCTGGACCACATACCCGATGGGGAATGGATTGCTGCCCGATCCTCAGGCCCGATGTTTGCGGAAGATCTTTGGAGAGAGCTTTTCTTTAATCTGGGATATCGCCTGGTTGACCCGCGTCTGGCGGCAGAGGAAATACGAACTCAAGCGACCGCCATTGCTAGCGAAGTCATCAGGTTCAGTGAGGCGGCCAATGAACTGGCGTCACTGGCCGAGTGGGCCACGGCCTATGGCCTGCGAACGGATGCCAGGCAAATCTTGGAGAGCGCCTACAGGTGGGTCATTGGCTATGGCTGGCGCAAGGACTCCTATCTGCACCATGTGATCCGCATGGTAGAGGAGCTGGCAGCGGCCGATCGCGAAACGGCTTCACGACTCGTCCTTAAGCTCGCACCCATCATGGAACGGATCACCGACATGACGGAGGACGCCGGTCTTTACGAGTCAGATCTTGCGGGACTGATCCTGAAGCTATTCCCCCAGCATTTCGCGGCGTACTACCGGCACTGGCTGGCTCAGGAGGAGTGGTACGTCGCCGAACAGTGCTTTGCTGTGTTCGCCAAAGCAGCCGACGGGCGAGACCCAATGGCCGTAGCGATGGCGGCATTCCTCTGGGACCACACGGGCTTCGCCGCGCTCGAAGGCCGCCCCGAGACCGTCGCGCTGGCAAAACGCTGGCGTGAGCTTTCCAGCGAAGGCCCCAGGCGGACGCCACCAGAAAGGGAAACCCGGGCAGCGCCGGCAGGCTCCCCTGGCGCGCCAGCACCGAATCCGAAAGACTTTCCCCCTGCTAACCTGGACGAATACCTCGCCGCCCTTGAAGCCATGCGCCAATACGAACTGGAACGCAAGCTCCTGCCTGAATGGTTCGAGCACTGGCGTCAAGCCGGGGCCCAGGCCGCCCTGCTGAAGGCTGTCAAACGAGTTCATGGTCAAAAGGGTCTGCGCCGCCGCGGCTCTGAGCTTCTTGATCTTTGCTTTCCAGTTAGCCTGGAGGCAGAGGGGCCTGCTCGTGCATTTGAATGGCTGGTTCTGGCGCACATCGAACGGTCTGGCTGGGAGCCGCAGTTCTACGGGGCTGAGGAAAGCGAATGCCGATTGACCGCCGTCGTTACCCACTATCCCAAACGCTGGGAGGAATTCCTGAGGCGCACCACCGTCCGCGAGGCGAATCGCCACGGAGCCGGACGTGTCGCCGCCGGCACCGTCCTTGTTTCTTTTCTGCTGGAACTTGGGGAAACCGCCAAAGCCTCGGCGCTCGCCGAGACGATCGTAGACATCAGCAGCGGTGAGTTTGACATGCAACCTCTGCAACGGCCTGCATGGCTGCCGGAAGCTGTCTGATGGACGCTTCACTCGTTGCCGCGATCGCGGCCGCCAGGTTGGCTCTGCCGATTCCCACGGCCAAGTCACTGACGGCATGGGAGTTTGCCAAAGCCCTTGGCACTCCTGCTGGTAGGAAGGTTGGCTGGCCCGTGCTGCTCGAATGGGTCGGCGCATGCAAGTTTGAATCACAAGTTCTTGAAGGATTGGCACCTCTGGTCATCAGTGGGTGCACATCTCAGGAAGCGAACGAGATTCGAACGGTTGTTCAGCGACCATCGATGGGAATGGATTTGATGCTGGCAACCGCAACCAACCAACCTTTGCTGGTGCCATCCTGGCCAGGCTGCCATAGCGGGCCTGTCCCAAGATTTTCCGAATTGAGCGCGGAAGAGACCCTTCTGGAGTCAGGCCGGATCCTGCCCGGGATTTTCGTGACCGAGTTCGAGCAGTTGCAAGAGGATTCGGACAGACCCTTTATGACCCATTGGGCATATGAGTTCCAGGTTCTCTCACAGACGCGCGGCTTCCCCGAATCAGACCAGTTTGACTATTTCGTCAAGGGTGAGCGAGGAGCACGTGGCATGGTCGTGGGTCAGAGATCTCATGCAGCGCGGTCAGCGTTCCTGCGAACGCTCGCCTACGCGTGTGAGTACTGGAAGATGCCTCTTGATCGTGCTCAGCAGGCCGCTGTCACTGCTTTGCCCGGTGAGGCAGCGCTTATGAAGATGTCTCCTGGGCGGCCGCCCGCATTTGCCCAGCAGATGTATGCTGCGATCGACGGAGTCGAACGGTCGGCCAGCAAGATCGCATTGGACGTGGTCAACGCTTTGCGCTCAGATCCACTCGCATTCCCAATGCATTTCTCCGGATGCGTCCATACCTCTCCCACGCTCACGATCGACGTCAGTGTGTACGCGGTCCCACTGCTACCCGGTCAAGAAGCCGAAATCTGGATCCATTGGTACCGACGTCTGCTTGGGCGTCTACAGCTTGAGCGCGACGGTACTTGCGCGCTGATAACCCCGGCGCTCAAGGGTGAGCAAGTCAGTCGCGATGATTCACACGTGATGCCTCTTTTAGCACCCATTCTCCCGGCGCGCGTTGGCTACTTCCATGCTGACCTTATCCAGCGCCCGCCGTATGTGCCAGCCTGGGTTCCGGGCGAGATTCCAATGCTGAGCCGTCCAAGGGAAGGCGGGATGACTCTGGAATTGAATGGAACGCCGGTGGGATCGATGCAGCACTGGCTGGCTAACTGGACGCCTATGGTTGCGAAGGATGGTCCTGCAGGCACCGCTTGCTGCACACATGTGGAGGCGTCGCTACTTGAGGCCTATGAACGCATCATGTGCAGGAGAGTTGCCCATGCATGTTCAATCACTATCGGGCAACGCGAAAAAGACTATGGTGAGTGGGTTATCAAGACAGCCTACTGTATCGTCGGCGCGACGTGACTTCTAGGTGTTTCGACCCTGCGTTATGCAGTGTGCGCCAACACGCCGACCGCCATATCACCCGTTGGCAAACTTCTTACTTCGGACGCGCCGTCGCGAGCATGCCGATCATCGATCGTTGCGCCTGCCGCTTTTCCGCCTGTTCGCCGATCTTCTCCTTGCTGAATCCCAGCGCGCCGCCACCGATGGCTGCCAAAGCGCCGGCTATTGGGATCGTCACGCCGAGGAACGGTGAAAGAATCGGAAGCATCGCTGCTCCCGCAACAGCCAGTCCCGCCCCACCGCCAAGATAGGCCGCCCACTTCTTTGGTTGGTACTTCTTCTCAATATCGTTCATTGCCTTTTGTTGCCGCTGGACGAGCGAGGCGAGGCCGTGATTGACCTCGCGCACCATCTCGCTGGTACCGACTTCGCCTGAGCACGCGAGTTGGCTGGTGTACTTGTTGAGTTCTTCGCGCAGCCAGCGATGCTCGTTGTTGGCGATGAGTTCGCAGAGACCCTCGACCGGGATGTTTGCCAGCCACGAAAGGCTGTCATCCTGCACCGCACGTAGTGTCTGCAAGGCCTGCTCTGAGAGGACGTCTCTGCGGCGAAGTTCCGCCGCATTCGCGGTCGCGCATTTCTCAAAATAGTGCCAGTGCACAGCTTGGGAGAGGAGCGGCTGTGCGCCGAGCTCGTTCGCGTTTTCGATCAAATGGTATTGTGGCGCCAGCCTTTCGAGTACGCCGTTCAGGATCACCACTCCGGCTGGCATTTTTTTCAGCATGCCGAGAGTCTCATCCGACCGGACTCCTTCGAGCTGCGCGATGTATTCGCGAACAGCTTCGCTCGGCTGCAAGGTGCGATTCGGATCGCCGCCCGGCGGCACGAAGAGCCGGTTCTCCAAGATCGCTTGCAAAAACTCGTCTTCGTGCTTGCGGGCGTAGTCGAACAGATCGCCGAGCGACGCGACGCTGCCGTCGCAGAGGGGGCCGAGGAGGCGCAGCGCAAGTTGCTCCATTCCATGCATCGTGTGCGCGTCGTTGTCTTGCAGCGGTTGCTCGAAGCTCGGGAAGACGAACACGGGCGGCACCGGGAACCCCGCATCCACGAGCGGACGCAGTTGCAGGATGTGGAACAGGGCGTTCGCTAGCTGAAGGTGCAGTGCGTTAAGACGGAGATCGGACGTGAAGAACGGATGTATAGGGTCCGGGATCAGCTGCGTGTCTGCATAGAGTCCGGTGATGCGCACAGCCTTGAGGGCCGACGGCCCGAAGGTTCGCTGACCGCCCGTGACCAGGCGCATGCCGCCGAGCGTTTTGGCGTGCCCGAAGGCTATATGCGCGTTTGCGGCGTAGAACGCTTCCAGTTGCTCGGCTGCGGCATTCACGCGCGTCGCCATCTCGGAGTCCTCGTGCGCGATGCGCCACATCATGCGTTCGCGAATTTCTTCCTCCCCGGCAACCAGTCCAACCTCCCGCCCGGTCAACGCGTCGAAGAGTTGGGCGAAGAGCCGGAACAGCTCCAATTGAGCCTCTCTCACGTGGAGGTGGGGCGGGGTCGGTTTCTCGCTCCGGGAATCGAGGAGCCTGACCCCCATTCCGGCCATGCGACCGAATGAAATGGCCTCGTCCGAAAGGCCGCTCGTATCGACCAGCCCGCTCATTTGAAGCGGCGCGGCCATGAACTCCGCTGCCTGCTTTTCCAGATGCGGGGCGACCCTCATTTTCCTGGCCTTTAGCGTCTTCCAGGCGGTCAACAACCGTTGCGCCTGATCGGCGTCAAATTCTTCTTTCTCAGACATTGTTTCCTCCGGCGGCTCTTGACGCCATCCCCACAACTATCACAGATGAGATCGCCACGCGACCCCGCCGCTCCTTACCGCAGCAGCCGTTACTCAACAGCCAGACCCAAGTAGCGCCATCAGTGTTGAACTGCCGATCGGCACCACGAACTGGACGGCAGTTCCTGTTGGGAACGGAAGTTGGTGGCCACGGCTGCGTGCCATCACTGGACAAAAAGAAGCCCGCTTGTGCGGGCTTCTGTTGCTCATCTGCTACGCGCTGCGCAGTGGATCAGTGTTATTGGCGTCCGAATGGCGTCCGTCATCGTAAGTTGTTGATTTGGTTTGAATTAGTTCGATCTTGTAGCCGTCGGGGTCGGTCACGAAGGCGATCACCGTGGTACCGCCCTTGACCGGGCCGGCTTCGCGCGTCACGTTGCCGCCCGCGGCCTTGATCTTCTCGCAGGCCGCGTAGGCGTCGGGCACGCCCAGGGCGATGTGGCCGTAGGCCGTGCCCAGCTCGTAGCTCTCGGTGCCCCAGTTGTAGGTGAGTTCGATCTCGGCCTGGGCCGGGTTGCCCTCGTAGCCCACGAAGGCCAGCGAGTACTTGTACTCGGGGTTCTCGGAGGTGCGCAGCAGTTGCATGCCCAGCACCTGGGTGTAGAAGTCGATCGAGCGCTGGAGGTTGCCCACGCGCAGCATGGTGTGTAGAAGTCGCATGGGCCTTATTTTGACGGCACTTCAAAGACCAGGCAGGTCGTTGTGGCATGCGCGTACAACTTGCCGTCGGGCCCGACGATGCGGCCCTCGGCGGTGGCCAGCTGGCGCCCGGCATGGATCACCGTGCCGATGGCGCGCAGCGGGCCGCTCTTGTAGGAGGCGGCGCGCACGATGTTCACGCTGAGTTCGGCCGTCGTGTAGGCCCGGCCCACCGGCATGGCGGTGTGCACCGCGCAGCCCACGGCGGAGTCCAGCAGCGTGGCGTACCAGCCGCCGTGCACCGTGCCCAGCGGGTTGTAGTGCTTGAGCTGGGGCTGGCCCTGGAACACGGCACGGCCCTCACCGATCTCGACCAGCGAGAAGTCCAGCGTGTCGGCGATGTGCGGGTAGGGCAGCTTGCCGTCGAGCATGGCCTGCATCTGCTGCAGGCCGGTCAGGCCCGCGAGATCGGCGGGGTTGGCCAGGCCCACGCCCGCACCGGCGTTCATGCGGGCCACCACGGCTTCGTATTGCTGGATCCACTGGGCCTGGGTCTCTTCGACGGTCATGGTTCGATTCCTTTTTGTTTGCAGGTACAAATATTGTAGATACAATCATTTCATGAATGCCGACACCCATGCGACATCGCCGACCCCGGTGGGCTGCACCAACTTCAAGCTGCGCCAGCTCACGCGCCGCGTGACCCAGCACTACGACCAGCACCTGGCCGGTTCGGGGCTGAAGATCACGCAGTACTCGCTGCTCACGCACGTGGACCGGCTCGGGCCGCTGGCGCCCGGTGAACTGGCCCGGCGCATGGACATGGGGGCCTCCACCCTCACGCGCAACCTGCAACCCATGATCGCGGCCGGCTGGCTCGCCATGGGCGAAGGGGTCGATGCGCGCAGCCGGCGGGTGCACATCACCGACGCCGGGCTGGAGATCCGGCGCCAGGCGCAGCGGCGCTGGAAGGCCGCGCAACTCTCGCTCAACGACAAACTGGGCGTGGCCACCGTGGCCGCGCTGCACGGGCTGCTGGACCAGGGGCTGGCCGCGTTTCACGAGGAAGACACCCATGAAGACTGAAACTCCGCGCGCCCCCTACGTGTGGTGGCTGGTGCTGCTGGCCGCGGCCGGCGCCTTCGCATTGACCATGGGCACGCGCCAGACCATGGGCTTCTTCCTCTCGCCGCTGAACACGGCCACCGGCCTGGGGGTGGGCAGCATCAGCCTGGCCTTTGCCTTCGGCCAGCTCTGGTGGGGTCTCACGCAGCCCTTCGCGGGTGCCGTGGCCGACCGCGTCGGCGCCGGGCGCGTGCTGCTCGTGGGGGTGCTGCTGGTGGCGCTGGGCACCTACCTCACGCCGCTGATGACCAGCACCTGGGGTCTGATTCTGGCCATCGGCGTGCTCGCGGCCGGCGGTGCCGGCATGGCCGGGCCTTCGGTGCTGATGGCGGCGACCGCGCGCCTGATTCCGGCCGAACGCCGGGGCATGGCCACCGGCATCGTGAACGCGGGCGGTTCGTTCGGCCAGTTCCTCATGGCGCCCCTGGCTGCCGCGCTCACGCTGGGCCTGGGCTGGGTGGGGGCTCTGCAGGCGCTGGGCCTGATCGTGTTGCTGGCCCTGCCCGCAGCCTGGGTATTGCGGGGTCCGGGCCCGGCCGCGAAGGCCGGGGCGGCACCCGCGCCGGTGGCCTTGCCCACCGGTCAGGCGATCCGCCAGGCGCTGAACACGCCGAGCTACCTGCTGTTGTCGGCCGGCTTCTTCGTTTGCGGTTTCCACGTGGCGTTCCTGGCCACGCACCTGCCCGGCGTGGTGGCCGCGTGCGGCCTGCCGGCGCCGGTGGGCGCCTGGGCGCTGGGCGTGATCGGCCTGTTCAACATCATCGGCAGCCTCGCCATGGGCTGGGCCGTGGGCCGCTGGCGCATGAAGTCGCTGCTCTCGCTGGTGTACGCCTCGCGCGCGCTGGCGGTGCTGGTGTTCCTGCTGGCGCCCAAGACCGAGGCCGTGCTGCTGACCTTTGCTGCGGTCATGGGCCTGACCTTTCTCTCCACGGTGCCGCCCACGGTGGGCCTGGTGGCCAAGTTCTTCGGCACCGGCAACATGGCCATGCTGTTCGGCATCGTGATGCTGGCGCACCAGGTGGGGGGCTTTCTCGGCGCCTGGCTCGGCGGCCAGGTGTTCGAGGCCACGGGCAGCTACGACTGGGTCTGGTACATCGACATCGTGCTGGCCGTGGGCGCGGCGCTGGTCCACCTGCCGATCCGCGAAGCGGTGGTGGCGCGGCCCCGGGTCGCTCAGACCGGCACGGTGTAGTTCAGCGCCATGCGCCCGCCGTCGACGGTGACGATCTCGCCCGTCACGTAGCTGGCCGCGTCGCTGGCCAGCCAGGCCACCACGTCGGCGATTTCGTCGGGTTCGCCCAGCCGCTTGAGCGGTGTGCGGCTCAGGATCTTGTGGCGCGCTTCTTCGCTGGTGAGCACCGCCTTGGCCGCCAGCTCGGTGGCGATGGTGCCGGGGGCGACCGCATTGACGCGGATGCCGTGGTCGGCGAGCGCCAGCGCCATTGCGCGGGTGAGCTGGTTGATGCCGCCCTTGCTGACGTTGTAGCTGGCGATGTCGGGGATGGCGAGCACGCCGTTGACCGAGCTCATGTTCACGATGCTGCCGCCCTCGGCCTGCTGCACCATCGCGCGCGCCACCGCCTGGCCCATGAGGAAGGCGCCTTTGAGGTTGACGCGCAGGACTTCGTCGAAGTCGTCCTCGGTCACGTCCAGGAAGCGGGCGGCCTTGAAGATGCCGGCGTTGTTGACGAGCACGTCGATGCGGCCGTGGGTGGCCAGGGCCTGCGCGACGATGGCGTCGACGTCGGCCTTGTCGCCCACGTCGCAATGCATGTAAGTGCCGCCGAGTTCGCGCGCGAGGGCGCGACCGGGCGCATCGGCCACGTCGGCGATCACCAGCTTCGCGCCCTCGCGCGCGAAGCGGCGCGCACAGGCTTCGCCGATGCCCTGGGATCCGCCGGTGACAAGGACGACACGGCCCTGGTGGCCGAAATGCACGGAGGAGGAAGAGGCTGGGGTGTTCATGCCGCCATGGTAGCGGCGGGGCTCAGCGCAGCGCCGGCAGGAGGTCGGTGTGGCCCGCCTGTTGCGCGAGATCGAGGGCGCGCAGGCCGTCGTGGTCGGTGTGCTGGGGGTCGGCACCCGCGTCGAGCAGCAGGCGCACCAGCGCGGCGTCGCCGCGTTGGGCGGCGAGCATGAGCGCGGTGCGGCCGCGCACGTCGGCGGCGTTCACGTCCGCGCCTTGCGCCAGGGCCTCGCGCGCATCGGCCACGGCGCCGCGCGAGGCGGCGGCCAGCAAGGGGCTGCCCAGGGTGCGTGGTGCGCTGGCCAGCGGTGCCGGGGCGGCGCGCCGGGCGGACAAGGCGGCGGGCGCCGCTTCCCGCGCCTCGTCCCGGGCTCGGGGGGCGGCTGCCTGGGCTTCGGCCTCCGGCGCGGTGGGCAGGTCCGCTGCCACGGGTGGCACTTCGGCCGGGGCGGGCG
>NZ_JBWKZH010000059.1:0-36112 GCF_059424305.1 Hydrogenophaga sp. GW456-12-10-14-TSB4
ACCCCCTCCCTGCCGCATGCCCCCCTGCCCGCCTACTACCGCGACGAGGCAGACCACGCGCGCTACGTGCGCCGCATCTTCGACGAGACCGCCGTCGACTACGACCGCATCGAGCGCGCCATGGCGTTCGGCACCGGCGGCTGGTACCGGCGCGAAGCCCTGGCCCGGGCGGGCCTGGCGGCCGGCGACAAGGTGGTGGACGTGGGCATCGGCACCGGCCTGCTCGCGCGCGAGGCCTGCGCCCTGACCGGCGAACACGGCCGCCTCATCGGCGTGGACCCGAGCCCCGGCATGCTGGCCCAGGTGGACCTGCCGGGCGTGGAGCTGCGCGCCGGCCGAGCGGAGGAGCTGCCCTGCGCCACCGGCGAAGCCGACTTTCTGAGCTTCGGCTATGCCTTCCGGCATGTGTCGGACGTGGACGCCGCGCTGCGCGAATTCCACCGCGTGCTGCGGCCCGGCGGCCGGTTGTTGATCCTGGAGATCAGCCAGCCTTCAAGCCGCGTGTCTCGCGCCCTGGTGAAGTTCTACATGCGCCGCATCGTGCCCACCCTGGCGCGCTTCGTGGCCCGCGAGCGCGGCAGCGCGGAGCTGTGGCGCTACTACTGGGACACCATTGAAACCTGCATCCCGCCCGCGCAGATTTTGCAGGCCATGGAGCGCGCGGGCTTCCAGCAGGTGCAGCGGCACACCGAGCTCGGCGTGTTCTCGGAGTACACCGCCGTCCGGCCCTGAGAGGACCTCAGTCAGTCCGCTTTCATGATCGTCTCGCCGCGCAGGGCTCCCATGTCGCGGATGTTGAAGCGGTGCCGCTTCCAGCCCGCATACGTGCGGCGCCAGTTCGCCACCGAGACCACGTAGTAGATCAGCTTGAACATCACCAGCGACAGCCGATAGCTCGGGCCGTGGTGAATGTCCGCCGCCAGCAGCGACATGAGGCCCTGCTTCACCTTGAACCGGTTGTTCGGGTGCATGAACATGTCGCGGATGGTGGGGTTGGTGACGCGGTAGATGAACCACGAGTAGTCGCGCGGGCCCACGCGCACGCGCTTTTCATACGCGGCGCGGGCCGCGGGCAGGCGCTGCGGCGCGTCCAGCGCCGTGGCGACGAACTGCGCGCCGTCGAAGCCGCTCTGCATCGCCAGAAACACGCCCGAAGAAAACATCGGGTCGATGAACGTGAACGCATCGCCCACCATCAGGTAGCGGTCGCCGGTGGCGTGCGTGCTCGAGTAGGCGAAGTTGCCCGTGGCATGCACCTGGTCGTCCACCAGCGTCGCGTCCTTCAGGCGGTCGTGCAGCTCGGGGCACAGGGCGATCGTGTCGAAGAAGTAGTCTTTCAGCGGCTTGTCGCGCGCTTTCAGGTAGTAGGCCCAGCACACCGCGCCCACGCTCGTGGTGCCGTCGGCCAGGGGAATGAACCAGAACCAGCCGTGCTCGAACCAGCAGATGCTGATGTTGCCTTCGCGCTTGCCTTCCAGGCGCCGCGCGCCGCGGAAGTGGCCGAACAGCGCCGTGCTGTTGTGGTCCTTGTTCTTTTCCTTGCACTTGAACTTGTTCGCCAGCAAGGTGTCGCGGCCCGTGGCGTCCACCACGAAGCGGGCGCGCCAGCGGCGCTTCTCACCGCTGTCGAGCACGGCCGCCACCCCGGCGCCGTCATCGTCGAAAGCCACCTCGGTGACCTTGGCGCCTTCGAGCGCCTCGGCGCCCACCTTGGCCGCATGGCGAAACAGCAGCTCGTCCATCTCTGAGCGGCGCACCTGCCACGCCGACGCCATGGAAGGGTCCCAACCCTCGGCGAAATCGACATAGCTGCAGTAGTCCAGATCCGGCGGCACGAACTCGATGCCGAACTTCGGCATGCCGATTTTTTCGATCTGGTCGCGCACACCGAGCTTGTCGAACAAGGCCACGTTGCCGGGCAACAGCGACTCGCCGATATGGAAGCGGGGATGGTGCTCCTTCTCCAGCAACACCACCTTGCGGCCTTCGCGCGCGAGCAGGGCCGCAATGGTGGAACCGGCGGGGCCGCCGCCGATGACTAGGACGTCGCAAGTCTCTTCAGGCTGCATTGGGGGCTTCTGAGGTGGTTGGGCGGGGAAAGGCTCGAAAAATACCACGTTGGAAGTTGGTTGGGTCCGCTTCCACGTGGACCCTTTCGGCCGTCTGTAAATAGCTTCTTGCACAAAAATCTATACTGATTAAAAATACAGCCTCACCTCAAAGGAGAGCCATGCCTAGCTACATCTTCGTGTCGCCCGGGTCCGACCCCGGAGCCGGGCTAGCCCTCGTGGATCCGATGCTCGGCTCTTCGAGGCCCTCGATGGGAACGTGCAGGCCAGACCTGAGACGTATGGTTAGGCCGGGTGACCACATCTTTGTAATCAGCGGAAGCCGCGGGCGGACTATTCCCCAGTACGTGATCGGTGGCATGCAGATCGACAAGAAGCTCGACCACCAGCTCGAGGCTCTCCGGCATCGCCCAGAGAACGCGTTGCGCTTCGAGGGAAATCGGCGCGCCGGAAACATCATTGCCCTACCGGACGGGACCCAACACCCTCTGGATGAACACGACAAGCGCGACCGCGAAAAGTTTGAAAACCGCATTAAGAACTACATCTTGGGGAAGAACCCTGTGATGCTCGAGACTCCAAGGGAGGTGGAGATTGGCCGCGACCGCTCCGTCGGCATCCTTTCGAAGATCTTTGAGGTGCCCGGGTATCGCATGCAACAAGTGGTCGGGCGCGGACGCAAGCTCTCCAACGCGCAGGTTGACCAATTGCTGCGCGCCCTCGACGACATCAAGCGAGAGGCCAGTTGGTGACCAACATCACGGCCCACATGGCGAGCAAGAACCTCACCGTGGAAAAAGCGGCCAAAAAGGCTGGCATGACTCCCGAGAGGTTCCAGCAAGTCGCGGGCGGCGCAAAGGCGACGCTTGGGGAAATGCGGAGTATTGCCAAGGCGCTGCAGATCTCTGTGTCGAGCCTGATGCAGCGCGAGCGCGAGGCAGCCGAGCCGATCAAGATGTTGTTTCGGCAGACCTTGGAGCAGCGCGACGCGGTTGAAGTCGTTTCTCATATCGATGTGCTCTCGGCGCAAGTCCGCGACGCGCTCTCTATCGCGCGAGGGCTACGCTCGGATCTGGGGTGGCTGGACTTGTTCAGTGGCCTGGAGCCTGTTCCTGCCAATGCATCTGCGTTTGCGGACTTGTTTCGCCAGAAATTCGGAGACCTCGACGACCTCGATCCCTTTCCAAATCTGGCGCAGGTACTTGCCGCCATGGGCGTGCTGCTGCTGTTTTCGCGCGACTCAACTGTCGAGGGAGTCTCGGCGATCGTCGAGGGCCATGCGATTGTGATAATTGGCCCGCGCAAGTTCCAGCCGCGGATGCTCTTCACCGTTGCCCATGAGCTTGGGCATCTAGTTGCTCACCACGACCGGCGGACCCAAGGCTACGCGCACTTGGATAAAGAGGCAGACTGGTCGCGCAGTCCCCGGCGCGCCGAAGAGAAGTTCGCCGACGCGTTCGCTTCTGCCCTCCTATTGCCGCGGCACGGTGTGCTAAGGGCGCTGAAAGTGGTGCGCGAACACCTCCGCATCTCAGATAAGCCATTGGGGGCTGCGGAAATCGCATGGATCGCGCATCTATTTCACGTCAGCTTTGAAGTGGCCGCCAGGCGCTTTGAAACCTTTGACTTGCTTCCAGCTAGCGGCGCGCGCGCCTTTTACCAACGCCTGCAGGACGACTTCAAGAACCCTGAGAAGTTCGCCGCCGACGTTGGTGTACCCGCGCGCCAAGAACTCGTGATCGAGACCACCCCCGCGCTCGTGCAATCCGCCGCGGCGCAGGTGCGAGGCGGCAATCTGTCGCTGGGCAAAGCCGCGGAACTGCTGAATGTTCCAGTCTCGGCCATCGTGGTCGCGAACTCGGAAATCACCGCGTGATTGTCGTCATCGACGCATCCACATTGATCAACCTGGATAACGGTGACGTCCTCGCCGAAGTCCTCTCGCTTCCGGGCAGGACGTTTCAAATCAGCCCTGAGGTCCTTCGCGAGTCGCGCAGCGTCGCCAAGGCGATCAAGGTTGCCGTGGAGCTCGGCGACATCGAATGGGTGGATGACACTGCGATAGACGCTGATGAATACGAAGACGCGCTCGCCGTTTGGGAGCTGGGTCCCGGGGAGACTGAGTGCATCCTGGCTGCAAAGGCCCAAGGTTGCTCGGTCGCCTGCGACGACGGGGCCGCCCGCAAGGTGATTGAGCAAGAGATCGGCGTCTCTCGCAGGACGGGGACTATAGGCCTTCTTCGGGATGCGGTCGGCGCTGGGCTGGTCACAGCCGAGGAAGCATTCGAGGCCTATGAGCAGATGAAACGCTTGGGCGGTTTTCTGCCCAATTTGTCGCTGGCCGACTTCAAGCTCTAGATCGCTTCGGGGCGCAGCCCCAATTTGTCCTCGCGCACGGGGCCGGTGGCGTTCAAAGCCAGCTTCTTGCGTATGCCTACAAACGGGTTGCCGATGGTTTTTTTCATATGGCCAGAGGCTTGGAACGTCTCGCCGCACGCATAGCACTCGTGATCGATGTGCGGGGTGAATGCGTGCTCACCACGCTCGAAGTGCGACTCTCCGCAGTGTGGACAGATGAGATCCACGACGCGGCCTTCGAGGTGCGGCATGGCTGACTGGGCCATGTAGGTTCTAACCTGATCCGGATCCAATTTGATGCCGTCGATCGTTACCTTGGCGTAGGTCTCGTCGACATCGGGCATTTCCTGTTCGTGTTTCTTGAAAGCATGCAGATGAATGCCCGTCATCTCGGGTTCGTTTGACGTCCAAAGAATTGCGGGATTCGATCCCCATATTTGAATGCCACCCGGGTAGTCGTGCTGCTTGATAGAGATCGATTCGGGAGCTTTACGCTTCTTCGTGGGCTTCGCACCGAGCACTTGGCGCAGCTCGGCAATCGGATTACCGACGCCAGCGCCAGTGTCAGAGAACTGGCGGCCACACCCGTGGCATTGGTGCCTTCGGTGGGAGTGCACAGCGAACCAGTCGCGGTCCAGATGCGGAAAACCGCAATAGATACATTTGACGGGGATCGTCTCGAAGCCGAAGACGCCCGAGACCATGTAGTTAATTGCGTCGATCTCGTCGACGTCGACCCAGCCGTCGGAGAGCAGGTCCGCACGATGAGGGATCCTCAGCCGGCGGTAGGTTCTGTCAATGTTCTTCAGGCCCCCCCAGGTCGATCTGGCGTGAACGTGGATGCCGCGGTCAATGGGCTGGATAGTGGTGTCGTAGACAGCGGGGACCGAGCCCCACAGGGCAATCCCGCCAGGGTAGTCCGCGAAATCCAAGTGAAGCGTCTCTTCCGCCGTGATTGGCGGGTCGTCGGCCGCCACGCATTTGTCTGCGGCCACTCCGTACTTTGCAGTAGCGTTCGCATGGTGCTCCATGCACCAATAGCGGGTTCCGCCATCTCGGCGCTTTCCCACGGCAATGATGTTGCAATCCATTCATGAATTATCACGGAGGTGCGTCATACGCGGGGGCGTGATTTTTCGAAGACAACGTCTGTTTCTAGAGAAATGCGTCAACCTCGTAGTGACGCCTGTTGTAAGCAGTCGATTTCGATTGCCTCCGACTGAATACCTGTAAAGGCAGACCGAGCATTTGAGCGTGGGAGCTGCTGCCGGCAGCAATCGCTGCGCAGCGCCCAATGATCTACGTGAATAAACACATCTTTTCGGGACGAGTCCGCTCTAAGTCGTTCGATCGTGGTGACCGGTGCCCGTCACGCTATCAAGCCTATTGCAAGTCGCCGCAGCTTCAAGCATCTCGGCCTGCGTGTTCGTGTCTTCGCGTGGCTGATTTTCATTTCCGTTCAAAGGGTGCCTCACGAAGTCGGCAGCGCTACCGGAAACACATGCGACACCAATTGAGTTTAGGCCTCGAACTGCCGGTGGCATGCGCTGCGCCGAGCAGCGTGACGTGTACTCACTCGAGCAACCATTGACAGTTCCTGAAGCGAACATTGGGTAGGGCTTGCCTAGCAGCCTTGCGCCATTTGGCGAGCTCTAGCCCATTCGTGCCGTAACATCTCCTGACAAATAGGAGGGGTATGGCAACAGAACGTATCAGCCGATTCTTCGAGCGACTTGGCTTCAAGTTGCGCAACGAACGGAACTCATGGGGCGCCACCAATAACGACGCGGTGCTGCTTCGTTCGTGGGACGACGAGATGAGGCAGTCGCCGACGCGAGTTCTGGTGCTTGCCAAAGAACGCCTCGCGGGAAGAACGCACAGCGGTCGAAACGAACGCAAGGCCCACCTTCGAGCGTTATGGGCGGGTGGCATTCCGGCCTACACAGTGATCGTCACGCCAAAGTTCGACAAGACGACCAACGCACGGAGCATTGGCGTTTTCTCGCCGGATGTCGTGTTCCCGATCCTGCGGCTCGTAGAAGAAGACGAGTTGATCTTCGCTGTGTTGGGTGCAGCAGTCTCTGTTGATGTGCTACCCGATCACATGCAATCCCATCGGGTGGAAGCGAGTGCAGCCCCTCTTCCGCAAGCTCTGGCTGGTTCCAGGTCGGATGGCTCCACCGATGCGGAGGGAAAAACAGCACGCTCTCAGAACGACTGGACAGACGAAGAGCTTCAAGCTTCAGTTGCCAGCTACGCTGAAATGATGAGACTCGATGCAGCCGGAACGCTTTACGTCAAGGCTCACTACTATCGCCAGCTCGCAAAGAAGTTCGGTCGAGTCGCTGGTGCATTCGAGCGCCGGATGCAGAACATTTCTTACCTGCTCGATTCGCGGGGACTCAAGTGGCTTCAAGGACTGAAGCCTCAGGAAAACGTCGGCGCAAATGTCGAGCCGCGACTGGTTGAATTCCTCGGGGAGCTTTTTGCTGAGCTGACCCCTACGCAAACTTTCCCTGAAGACATCGGTGACCCGTCAGGTGTCATCGAGGGCGCAAAAAAGCAAATTGTCGTCAACGCATACGAGCGAGACGCGACGGCGAAGCCCAGGTGCATCAAACGATGGGGCTGCGTTTGCGTCGTGTGCAACTTTGACTTCCACGCGGTCTATGGTGACCTCGGGAAGGGCTTTATCCACGTGCACCACCTCAAGCCGATCCACACCATCGGTGAGGAATACACCTTGGATCCAGAGAACGACCTTCGGCCAGTCTGTCCGAACTGTCATTCGATGCTGCATCGGAAGAAGGACGTCTTGTCCATCGAAGAGCTTGTGGGACTTTTGAAGCTTCGGTTTAGCTACTGACTCAAGGTGCATCCGCGCTGGAGCAGGCGGTACCCGTGAGGCTGTCGAGCCTATTGCAAGTGGCCGCAGCTTCAAGCAACCTGTCCGAGAGCGCACGTGCCTGCTCGGGGGTGAGTTTCCATTCCAGTTCAAACGGCTCTTCGTGTACCTGCAGCAGCACCACGCCGGGCACGCCCCGTTCTGCGGTGCGGCTTGCGAGGACGTTAAGTCCTGCTGTTGACCATTGCTGAATCGTCAGTGACATGCGCTGGGCGGGCAGATCGTGTGGCTTGTTGGGCTTCATGCGGTGGCTCCTTTGTCGTTCATGCCCAGTTCGCGCAGCACGGCCATGCGGCACAGGCTGGCCATGGAGCGGTGTTCGCGATCGGCCCATTGCTTCACGCGTTCTAACTCGGCTGTTGTGAGTCGCAGTGCGATGGGACGGGCGCTGTTGACGCCATTAGGCACACGTTTGCGAGGCGGCGCGCTTTTGGTTTGAGGCATGGATATACCTGCTCGGTTAGCATTTGAGTAACAGAACCATAAACTTTGGCATTCATTTTGGTGGAATAAATTCCACTTGTCAACATGTCTGGCGTACAAAAATCCACTTTCAACGAGCGAATCCAGATGGAGCGGTCACGCCTTGGTCTGTCTCAGTCCGCGCTCGCAGAGATTGGCGGCGTCTCCAGAGAAACGCAGATCAACTACGAGAAGGAAGGCGGCAGCACGCCCAACTGCATGTACCTGACGCGGGTCATGGAGAGGGGGCTGGACGTGATGTATGTCCTCACGGGGAAACGAGCTTCCACGGATTGGTCGCTGGAACCGGTGTTGCGTGCTGTAGTGGATGACCTCGAACGCTGTTCGCCGCAGAAGCAGCTCGAGGCAGTGAAGTACGTGGCCATGCTCGCCGAAGGCATGACCCCACCATCACCACCGGCGCCCGCCAAGCCCCCAAGAAAACCCAAGGCCAAGGCCACCGCGCCCACCAAGCGAAAGAAGAGCAGCTAGCCCGCCGAGCAGGTTAGGCCGCCACTGTGGAGCCTGTCGCGGCGCCACTAAGATACCTCCTGATACAGATTTCAGGGAGTGATGGGTATGTCGGTGAAGGTAAGGCCTCGGCTTCTGGTGGGTGCAGTGGCTGCGAGCCTCGCGTTGTGGTGGTCCGCAGGCGCTTCAGGCGCCACCGTCGAATCGGCATGGCCCTCGCTCGGGAAAATGGGCGCCGTCCAATGGCAGCAAGGCCAGCGGGAGGCCGTGCCCGCCCTGGGCACCGGGTCGCCAGACCTGGAGAGGCTGCGCCAGCAGCACGAGAGCCCTGAAGCGTATTTCCAGCGCCAGCTCGATGCGGCGGAGCAAGGGGACGCCGAGGCGCAGTGGCGCCTGGCGCATGCCTACCAGTCGGGCTATGGCACCCGCAAGGACGCGCGCAAGGCGGCGCAGTGGATGCGCCGATCGGCCGATCAAGGCCATCCCTCCGCGATGACGGACGTGGGCGTTGAGCTGTTCCACGCCGCGGATCCGGCGGGATGGCAAGAGGCCGCACGGCTCTTCAGCGCGGCGGCGGCGAAGGGCGGCAAGTCCGCCGTCTACAACCAGGCCCTGACCTTGCTGGAGGGCAAGGGCGCGCAGAAGGACACGGCGGCAGGGCTCGTCCTGCTGGAGCGCGCGGCCGAAAGTGGCGTGGTGAATGCGGAGTTCAACCTGGGCTCGCGGTACATGCACGGCGAGGATGTCCCCCAAGATGGACAGAAGGCGGCCTTCTGGTTGGGGCGTGCGCATGCGCAGCAACATGTCTGGGCGCTGGTCATGCTGGCCGTGCTGCACCTGGACGGGACCTTGATGCCGAAGAACGGTGCGCTGGCCCTCAAGCTCGTCCAACAGGGCATGGATCGCGGCTTGCCCGAAGCGCAGTTCCTGAAAGGCTGGATGCTCCTTCTGGGCGAAGGGGTGCCCCAGGACGTCAACGTCGGGGTCCGCTGGATACGGCAGGCGGCTCAACAGCAGGTGGCCGCGGCGCAATCGGTCCTGGCGAGCGCGTACATGCTGGGGCTGGGCGTTCGCCAGGACGCCAGGCAGGCGCTTGAATGGGCCCGGAAAGCCGCGGATGCTGGGGAAGGGTCGGCGCAGGCGCTGATCGGAACCCTGTACCTGGAAGGCAGTGGCGTCGACAAGGATCTGGGTCAGGCCGTCAGTTGGTTTCGGAAGGCGGTGGAGGGTGGAAATCCGATGGGTCAGTGGGCGCTTGGCCGGCTGTACGCCACCGGCGTTGGCGTGGCAAAGGACGAGACCGAGGCGGCGAGGCTCTTCCGTGAAGCCGCAGACCAAGGCCTTGCCGAAGCCCAGGCCGAGCTGGGCACGGCCCTGGCCGATGGCCGTGGGGTGGCGAAAGACGAGGCGGAGGCCGTGCGGTGGTACCGGCGGGCGGCCGAGCAAGGCCACGTCGAGGCGCAGAACGACCTGGGCTACAGGTACTGGGAAGGTTTGGGTGTCGAGCGCGATGTCGCGCAGGCCGTTCACTGGTTCAGAAAATCAGCCGCCACCGGAGACGCCACCGGCAAGTTCAATCTGGGGGTGCCGTATGAACGCGGCGAAGGCGTTCCAAGAGACTATGGGGAGGCACTGCGCTGGTACCGTGAGGCCGCGGAACAGGGGGAGCGCAGGGCGATGAACAACCTGGGCCACCTGTATGAAGCAGGGCTTGGCGTCAAGGTGGACCACGTGCAAGCCGTGCGTTGGTACCGCCAGGCGGCCGAACGGGGCCTTGCCACCGCTCAGAACAATCTCGCGGACATGTACGCGCGCGGCCGCGGTGTTTCAAAAGACGACGCAGAAGCCGTTCGTTGGCGCCGCAAGGCGGCTGAGCAAGGTCACGCCGAGGCGCAAGACGAACTGGGGCACGCTTACAGCGAAGGCAAAGGCGTCCAACAGGACGACACCATGGCCGTCACCTGGTTCCGCAAGGCGGCGGAGCAGGGGTATGCGCGTGGGCAGAACAACCTGGGGCGCGCCTATCACAACGGACAAGGCGTCGAACGGGACTACGCGCAGGCCGCTCACTGGTACCGGAAAGCGGTTGAGCAAAATCACGCGGTGGCGACGGGCAACCTGGGCACCTTGTACCGCTACGGGACCGGTGTGACGAAAGACCCGGAGCGAGCGAGCCAACTGCTTCGGCAGGCCGCCGACGGAGGCCATGTGTCGGCGATGGCGAACCTGGGCACCATGTATCTCAATGGCGAGGGCATTCCCCGGAACGAGCAGGAGGCGCTCCGCTTTTTCCGCCTGGCCGCCGACCGCGGCTCGGCGCAAGGGCAGTGGGGCCTCGGCTACATGTTCTCCATGGGGTGGGGTGTGGCCAAGGACCAGAAGGAAGCGGCCCGTCTGTATCGCCTCGCTGGGGCACAGGGTCAGGTCGCAGCGCTGAACAACCTGGGCTATCTGCACGAGTTGGGCGAGGGCGTGCCACAGGACCACACCGAAGCCGTGCGCCTGTACCGACAGGCTTTCGATCGGGGCTACCTGTGGGCAGGCGCCAACCTCGGGGAGATGATGGCTTACGGTCGTGGTACCCCCCGCGACATGGCCGAAGCGGTGCGCCTGAACCGGTTGGCTCTGGAGAAAGACCTGTCGTTGGCCTACCGGCACTTTGGGGCCTTTCATGCGGAAGGTCTGCTGGCGCCTCAGGATCT
The DNA here is from genome assembly GCF_059424305.1 of Hydrogenophaga sp. GW456-12-10-14-TSB4. Classification (NCBI taxonomy): domain Bacteria; kingdom Pseudomonadati; phylum Pseudomonadota; class Betaproteobacteria; order Burkholderiales; family Comamonadaceae; genus Hydrogenophaga; species Hydrogenophaga sp. GW456-12-10-14-TSB4. Next base: position 10,968 of record NZ_JBWKZH010000059.1, read on the forward strand.
GGTGCTGGCCCTGGCCTTGATGACGCGCGCCGAACATCTGGACAACGACGAAGCCATTCCGCTGGTGAAGGCGTATCGGGAGCGCATGACGCCCGAGCAGATCGGCCAGGCCGAAGCCCTGCTCGCGCGCATGACCGACGGGCCCACGTCTCTCAAGGCGATGGATGACTACCTGGCGGGCCAACGTTGAGCATGGCTTTCTCGCTGATCTCCAACGGTTCGCCCCTGCCTCACGAAGGGCACGACCCAACGGTGCCCTGGTGGAGCTTCACGAAAACCGTGCTGTCGGCCACAGCGCTGACCCTCGTGCGCGATGGCCTGGTCCGCCTCGACGATGCGGTGCCCGAAGGCCCGTTCACGCTGCGCCAACTTCTGCGGCATGAGGCCGGGCTGGCGGACTACGGCGAGCTGCCCGAGTACCACGCCGCCGTGGCGCGCCATGAGGCGCCCTGGCCGGCGGACGAGATGCTGCAGCGCCTGGACGCCAGCCGTCTGCGGTATGAGCCCGGAACCGGTTGGCGGTACTCGAATGTGGGTTACCTGTATGTCGCGCGGCTCATCGAGCGCGTGACCGGCCTCGCGCTGCAAGACGCGCTGGTGCAGCGGGCGCTGGCACCGCTGGGTGTGGCGGGTGTTCGTGTGGCCAGCACGAAAGCGGATGCTGCCCCGGCCTACCACCCGGGCTGGGTCTATCACGGCCTGCTGGTGGGCCCACTGTCGGGCGCGGCCCTGTTCCTGGACCGTTTGCTGGCCGGGCAGCTGCTGCCCGATGCGCTGTTGCGCGAGATGCAGACGGCGCGCCAGCTCGGCGGCCCCATCCCTGGGCGGCCGTGGACGTCGGCAGGCTATGGCCTGGGGCTGATGCAAGGCATGGTGGACGCGGGGCTCACGGTGTGCGGGCACACCGGCGTGGGGCCGGGCAGTGTGGTGGCGGTCTACCGTTGCGCGCAGGGTGCCCGTTCGGCAACCTGCGCGGTGTTTCATGAGGGGGCCGATGAGGGGCTTGCAGAGCGGGAAGTGGTGGACCGCCTCTGCGCCGAGTCCTACACGGCATGACGTGCTTTTCCTACGGCGCTCAGCGGGGTCGCAGGGCGAAGATGAAGCTTCTGCAACCCCGAAAGGAGCACAACATGTACGTCAAGACCCTCACCGCCATCGCTCTGTGCGCCGCCTCTGCCTTCGCCACGGCCCAGACGAGCGCTACCGCCATGACCAAGGCCGAGTACAGCGCGGCCAAAGACCGCATCGAGATGGACTACAAGAACGCCAAGAAGTCTTGCGATGCGATGAAGGACAACGCGAAGGACATCTGCCAGGTGGAAGCCAAGGGCAAGGAGAAGGTGGAGAAGGCCGAGCTGGAGAACAAGTACAAGGCCACGGCCACCAATGCCCGCAAGCTGGAAGAGGCCAAGGCGGACAGCGCTTACGACCTGGCCAAGGAAAAGTGTGAAGACCAGGCCGGCGACGCCGCCAAGGTCTGCAAGGCCGATGCCAAGGCCGCCCACGAGCGCGCGGTCAATACCGCCCGCGGCAAGGCCTGAGTTTTCAGTCCTTAGAGCCTTTGCAGCAACCGCCCTTCGGGGCGGTTGCTGTTTGTGCTTAGCGAGGCAGCACGGTGCCCCGGCACTCGCCGAAGCCGATGCGCCGGTGGCCTTCGCGCTCGCAGTGCGCGCGCAGCACGATGGTGTCGCCGTCTGCCAGAAAACCCAGGGTCTCGCCGTTGGCCAGCGTCAAGGGGCGCTGGCCGCCTTGCGTGAGTTCCAGCAGTGAGCCGCCCTGTTCGGGCGCGGGGCCCGAGAGCGTGCCGGTGCCCAGCAGGTCGCCGGCGCGCAGGTCGCAGCCGTTGACGGTGTGGTGCGTCACCAGCTGCGCGGCGGTCCAGTAGGCGTCGGTGAAGTTGGATCGGCTCAGGCGTTCGGCCGCTTGGCCGCCGGCGCGCATGGCGGCGGTCTGCACCCAGGCTTCCAGCGCGATGTCGATCGCGCCTTGTTCGCGGTTGCTGGTCGAGTCCAGGTAGGGCAGCGGTGCAGGGTCGCCGGCGGGCCGCGTGAAGGCTTTGCGGTAGGGCGCGAGCGCTTCCATGGTGACGATCCAGGGCGAGAGCGTGCTGGCGAAGTTCTTCGAGAGGAAGGGGCCCAGGGGCTGGTATTCCCAGGCCTGGATGTCGCGCGCGCTCCAGTCGTTGAGCAGCACGACGCCGAAGAGGTGGTCTTCCGCGTCTTCGATGGCGATGGGTTCGCCCTGCTGGCTGGGCTGGCCGATGACCAGGCCGAGTTCAAGCTCGTGGTCCAGCCGCTGGGTGGGTTGCAGCGTGGGCGCGGCGCCGTTGCCCGCGCTCAGCTGGCCCATGGGGCGCTTGAATTGATCGGGGCTCACGCGCAGCGTGGAGGCGCGGCCGTGGTAGCCGATGGGCACCCACTTGTAGTTGGGCAGCAGCGGGTTGTCGGGCCGGAACAGCTTGCCCACGGTGGTGGCGTGGTGGATGCCGGTGTAGAAGTCGGTGTAGTCGCCCACGTCGAAGGGCATGCCCATGCGCACGCCGGCCTGCGGCAGCAGGGCGGCCTTGAACTGGGCTTCGCGCGGGCTGCCTTCGCGCAGGCCTTCGCTGAGGCGGCGGCGCAGGGCGCGCCGCTGCTCGGGCGCCAGCGCGAGCAGGCGCGCCATGTCGCTGTGGTCGAGCACGCCGGCGCGCTGCAGGTCGAGCACCTGGTCGCCGATCGCCACGCCGATGCGCCAGCCGGGTTCATCGCCCACCGTGAACCGACCGTAGGGCAGGTTCTGGATGGGGAAGTCGGTGGCGGGGTCGTTGGCGGACGCCAGCCAGCTCTGCAGGCCGGCGCCGTGGGTGTCGTCGATGCGGTGCTGCGGCGCCATGGGGCTTTACTCCACCTGGATGTTCTGGCGCTTGATGACCGCGCCCCATTTCTGGGTCTCGGCCTTCATGAAGGCGGCGAACTGCTCGGGCGTGCCGCCGGCGGGCCGCAGCGATTGTTCGTCGAGGAACTTCTGGAACTCGGGCGATTTCAGCGCGGCGTTCACGCCGCCGTTGAGCTTGCTGACCACGTCGGCCGGCACACCGGCGGGCGCGAGCAGGCCGACCCAGGAGGTGGCCTCGAAGCCGGGGTAGGTGTCGCTCACGGGCGGCACGTCGGGCAGCGCGGGGATGCGTTCGCGCGTGGTCACGGCCAGCGCGCGCATCTTGCCGGCGCGGATGTGGGCCAGCACCGAGGTGACGCTGACGAACATCACCTGCACCTGGCCGCCGAGCACGTCGGTGATGGCGGGGGCGCCGCCTTTGTAGGGCACGTGGTTGAACGAGGCGCCCGAGGTGGCTTTGAAGAGCTCGGTGGTGAGGTGGTTGGAGCTGCCCGCGCCGGTGGAGGCGTAGTGCAGGGTGTCGGGCTTGGTCTTGCCCAGGTCCACGAGTTCGCGCAGGTTCTTGGCCGGCACCGAGGGGTGCACCACCAGCACCAGCGGCGAGGTGGCGATCAGCGCGATGGGCTTGAGGTCCTTGTCGGAATCGAAGGTGAGCTTGTAGAGCAGCGGGTTGACGGCGTGCGTATCGAAGGCGGTCAGCAGGGTGTAGCCGTCGGCCTTGGCGCGCGCCACCTGGGCCGCACCGATGGAGCCGCCGGCGCCGCCCTTGTTCTCCACCACCAGGGTCTGGCCCAGGCTGGCGCTGAGTTCGGTGCCGAGCTTGCGCGTCACGTTGTCCACGATGCCGCCGGCCGGGAAGGGCACGACCACCTGGATGGTCTTGTTCGGGTAGGGGCCCGTTTGTGCGGAGGCGGCCAGCGGCAGGCCACCCACGGCCAGGGCGATGGCGCCGGCCACGACGGTGCGGCGGCGGGTGGAAGGAAGGGAAGCGGGGCTCATGTTGTCTCCAGAGAGGGGAAAGAAAGCGAAAGCAGAAAGAGGGAGGTCAGTCGTTGATGACCGCGACCGCGCGGACCCAGCCGGCGGAGCCGTGTTTGATCTTGATGGGGAAGCAGCTGACGTCGAAGCCGTGCGAGGGCAGCTGGTCGAGGTTGGAGAGCTTCTCCATCTGGTAGTAGCCGATGTCGCGGCCGGCCTTGTGGCCTTCCCAGATGATGGAAGGGTCGCCGTCGCGCTCGAAGCGCTCGACCACGAACTTGAAGGCCGCGTCCCAGCTGTAGGAGTCGGTGCCGACCACGCGCACGCCGCGCTCCAGCAGGTAGAGCGTGGCCGCGCGGCCGAAGCCGCAGGCGCTCTCCCAGTAGTCCTCCTGGCCCTGGCGCGCACCGGCGCGGGTGTTGGCCACCACGATGTCGAGCGGCTGCAGCTCGTAGTTGATGCGCTTGAGCTCGGCTTCGATGTCCTGCGGCGTGACCACGTAGCCGGCCTCGAAGTGGCGGAAGTCGAGCTTCACACCGGGGCGCAGGCACCAGTCCAGCGGCACCTCGTCGATGCCGGGGGCGGGGCGGCCGCCGTCCTGCAGCGCGTGGTCGGTGGTGGGGTGGTAGTGCCAGGGCGCGTCCATGTGCGTGCCGGCGTGGGTGGAGAGCGAGATGCGCTCCACCGCCCAGGCCTTGCCCTCGGGCAGCGAGTCGGGGCCGATGCCGGGGAACAGTTTGGAGAACAGCTCCCACGACTGGTCGTGGTCGGCGTACTGGATCTGCGGGCGGTGGTGGGCCGGCGAGGTGGGCTTGTCTTCCAGCGTGACGGAGAGGTCGATGATGCGGCGGGGCATGGGGGTCTTGATTACGGTGAGGGGGAAGGAGAAGCCGGCCGCGCGCGCATGCCCGCGACCACGAAGGCGACCAGCTGGCGCACGATGGCTTCGGGGTCGTCGGTGTCGCACAGGCCGCCCGAGAGGCGGTTGAGCCGGTGGTAGGCCGCGTCCGCGTCGGACACGATGTAGTGCATGGCGCCGATGGCGAAGGCGTAGCGCCAGAAGGCCTCCTGCCGGCTCAGGCCGGGCTCGGCGTCCATCAGGGCCTGCACGAACAGCAGGGCCGTGCTGTCGTACTGCTGGAACAGCGCGCTGTTCGTGAACTCGCTGGGCAGCGCGCGCGCCTGCAGGATCAGGCGGGTGAGCAGGCGGCCGTCGCCCGTGGCGTCGGCGCTCAGGCGGATCGGGGGAGCGAGCAGCGCTTCCACCACGTGCTCCAGCGTGCGGCCCGGGCCGTCGGGTTGCTGCGCCAGCATCTCCATGCGCAGCTGGTTCACCGGGTCGGCCACGGTCTGCAGCACCTCGCGGATCAGCGCCTCCTTGGAGCCGAAGTGGTAGTGGATCGCCGCCACGTTGGTCTCGCTCGCGGTGGTGATCTCCTTGAGCGAGGCGGCCTCGAAACCGCGCGTGGCGAAGACGCGCAGCGCGGCCATCACGATCTTCGTGCGGGTCGAGTCCTTGGGTTTGGGGGCTGGGGTGTTCATGTGAAATTCAAATTTCAATTTGAAATGTAGATTTGAAGCGTGGCCGGAGGCATTGGTACAAACCCTAGGTCCACAGGGAATGCGGGCGGCATCTCCGAGGTGGATTCTCATCAAACGAGAATGCAAATTGACCGGTCTCAGGGCGTGGCGCCACCATCCCGACCCTCACACCGCTTCCCATTCGATACTGGAGACCCCATGAAACCTACCCGCATCCTGGCGCGCACCCTGGCCGCCCTCAGCCTGGGCGCCGCGAGCGCCGCCTGGGCCGGCCCGTACCAGGGGGGCATCGTCACCCTGATCACGCCGGCCTCGTCGGGCAGCTCGTTCGACAACGCCGCGCGCGCCCTGGCCGACGGCCTGGCCAAGACCTGGGGCATCCCTGTGGTGGTCAACAACCGCCCCGGCGCCGCCACCATCCTGGCCACCAGCGTGGCCGCCAAGGCCGCGCCGGACGGCCGCACCTTGCTGCTCTCCGTCACGCCGACGATCCAGGCGCCCTTCCTCTCCACCAAGCTGGACTACGACCCGGTCACCAGCTTCGCGCCGGTGGCGCAGATGTTCGACGCGCGCCTGTGGCTGGCGGTGAACACCCAGGTGCCCGCGCGCACGGTCAAGGAGTTCGTGGCGCTGGCGAAGGCGCCGGGCGCGAAGTTCGCCTACTCCTCGCCGGGCAACGGTTCCACGCCGCACCTGAACGCGAGCCAGCTCGCGCACCAGGCGAAGATCGACATGCTGCACGTGCCCTACAAGGGCGTGGCGCCCGCCGTGGTGGATCTGGCCGCCGGCATGGTCACGGCCACCTTCGCCAGCTATTCCGACCTGGTGCCGCACGTGCAGAGCGGGCGCGTGCGCATCCTCGCCAGCACCGGCGCCGAGCGCTCGCCGCTGAGCCGCGACGTGCCCACGATGAAGGAGGCCGGCTACGCGGACTTCGAGACCGTGGGCTTCGGCGGCCTCGTGGTGCCGGCCGGCACGCCGCAGGCCCTGGTGGACGAGATCTCGCGCGACGTGATCAAGGTGCTGGCCCAGGCCGAGGTCAAGGGGCGCCTGATCACGCTCGGGCTGGAACCGCACAGCCAGGGCCCGGCCGAGTTCGGCAAACTGATCCTGGCGCAGACCGCCTACTGGAAGAAGGTGATCAAGGACGCCGACGTCAAGCCCGAATGAAAGACCTCACGATGACCGCACCCCGCCTCGAACACTCCCACCACCTGCGCTTTGTCGGCGACTGGGGGCAGGCCAATTTCCACCGCATCTGCTCCTGGCTGTGCGAAGAGTTCTGCAAGCGCAGCGGCCCGCGCAGCCGCGTGGCGATCTGGAGCATCCGCGCCGGCGGCATCGAGGCCATCGACCTGGTGGAGGAAGGTGAGGCCGATCTGTGCATCGTCACGCCGGCCATGCTCATGCCCGCCGCGCTCGACGGCCGCCTGATCTTCCAAGGCCGCGCCGCGCCGCACCTGCGCGCCCTGGCCGTGCTGCCGCAGAACGACCGCATGGTGCTGGCCCTGCGGCCGGACCTGGGCATCCGCAGTTTCGAGGAGCTGCGGCAGAAGAAGCCGGCGCTGCGCATCGCGACCTCGCGCAACGACGGCACCAACTTCATCGGCTACGTGGCGCGCCTGTTCATGCAGGCCCACGGCATCGACGACGCCACCTTCGCCAGCTGGGGCGGCACCTACGTGGAAGACTCCAACCCGCGCGAAAGCCTGCAGCGCATGCAGGACGGCGAGGTGGACGGCGTGCTGCAGGAAGCGATCATGACGCCCTGGTGGTCCGACATCGTCGAGGCCGGCAAGGTGGTGCCGCTGCCGTCCGAAGAGGCGGTGTTGCAGCAGCTCCAGAAGGACTACGGTTTCGGGCGCAACGACCTGCCGGCCGGTTACTGGCCTTCGCTGCAGACCTCGCTGCCCGCGCTCGATTTCTCGGACTTCCTGATCCTGGTGCGCGACGACATGCCCGACGACATCGCCCACCTGCTGACCTGGTGCCTGGTGGAAACGCGCGCGGCCATCGAGCGCCAGTACCGCCACCTGCCGCCGCAGCGCAGCCCGCTGAGCTATCCGCTGGTGCCCTCGGCAATGGCGCAGACCTCGATCGCCCTGCACCCGGGCGCGCGCCGCTACTACGAGGCCGCGGGCCACCTCTGAGCCGTGCGCGCAGCGCCCCCGCTCAGGGCGCGCGCATGTGCTGCACCGCGCGGCGCACCATGTCGCAGAAGTACTCTGCCGCCGGCGTGGGCGGCAGGCCGGCGCGGCGCACCAGGCACACCGGCGGCGCGGGCAGGGGCTCGCGCACGTCGATGCGCGCCAGCAGCGGCGCGAGCGACTCGGACTGGATCCACTGCACCGGCAGCATCATCAGCAGGTCGGAGTTGGCCAGCGCCACCATGAAGGTGAGCGCCGAGTGCGCCTTCATCACCAGCCGGGGCGCCGGCAGCCCGTGGTGCGCGAACAGCGGGCCCAGCTCTTCTTCGGCGTTGTGCGTGATCGAGGTCGTGATCCACTCCGCGTCCACCAGCTCGCGCAGCGAGCGCGCCTGCGCCAGCGGGTGGCCTTTTCGGCTCACGATGGTGCGCGTGTTGTCGAACAGCTTTTCCACCTGCAGCGCCGAGACCACGTCGGCCGGGGCCGGGCCGATGTAAAGGTCCAGGCTGCCGTCGAGCAGGCCGGGCTCGCTGCCCGGGTACACCGCGTCCACGATGTCGATCTGCACCTTGGGGTAGCGCGCGCGGAACGCGCCCAGCGCGAAGGGCAGCAGCGCGATGTGGGCCACGCTGGACATGGCCACCGCCAGGTTGCCGTGCACCTCGCCGCGCAGCTGGTCGAGCTCTTCGGTGGCGCGGCGCAGGTCGTGCATGGCGCAGGCCACGCGCTTGTGGAAGGCCGCGCCCATGTCGGTCAGCACCACGCCGGTGGAGCGCCGCTCGAACAGCACCACACCGAGTTCCTTCTCCAGTTCCTTGATGCTGTGGCTCAGCGCGGGCTGCGCGCTGCCCAGCTGGCGCGCGGCCGCGCGCAGGCTGCCGCGCTCGGCCACGGCGAGGAAGTCCCGCAAGGCGTTGAACTTCATGCCGGGCCGCCTTGGATGATCGAAAAACCATATCGCATTCGACAATTCTCCGTCTTTTCCATTTCGCGGTGGCTGCCTACGATGCGGCCGCATGAAGACCTCGCCCTCCCACACCCCGCGCGTGCTCATCGTGGGCGCCGGCCCCGCCGGCCTGGCCCTGGCCATCGAGCTGGGCCAGCGCCGCATCCCCTGTCTGCTGCTGGAGCGCAACGACCGCGTGGGCTACGCGCCGCGCGCCAAGACCACCAACGTGCGCACCCGCGAACACCTGCGGCGCTGGGGCATCGCGCCGCAGCTGCGCGCGGCCTCGCCGCTGGGCGTGGACTACCCGTCCAACGTGGTGTTCTGCACCCGGCTCTCGGGCCACGAGCTCACGCGCTTCGAGAACGCCTTCTTCTGCGCGCCGGGCCGCAACCCGCTCTACGCCGAGCACGCGCAATGGGTCCCGCAGTACAGCCTGGAAGAGGTGCTGCGCGCCCACGCCCAGTCGCTGCCCGGGGTGGAGATCCGCTTCAACAGCGAGGTGCTGGCCTTCGAGCAGGATCCGCAAGGCGTGCACGTCACCGTGCGCGATTTGAAGCGCGACGACACCTACACGGTGGCGGCCGACTACCTGGTGGGCGCCGACGGCGCGCGCAGCCTGGTGCGCGAGGGCATGGGCGCCAAGCTCGAAGGCCAGTACGGCCTCTCGCGCAACTACAACATCGTGTTCCACGCGCCGGGCCTGGCGCAGGCCCATGCGCTGGGCCCGGCCATCATGTACTGGCAGATCAACGACGATGTGCCCAGCCTGATCGGCCCGATGGACCGGGGCGACACCTGGTTCTTCATGCCCACCGGTGTGCCGCCCGATTTCCGGCTCGACGCCGAAGGCAGCGCGGCCTTGATCCGCCGCGCCACCGGCATCGACCTGCCCTACCGCGCCCTGTCCACCGACGAGTGGGTGGCCAGCCGCTTCCTCGGCGACAACTACCGCGACCGGCGCGTGTTCCTCGTGGGCGATGCCTGCCACCTGCATCCGCCCTTCGGCGGCTACGGCATGAACATGGGCGTGGCCGACAGCGTGGACCTGGGCTGGAAGCTCGCGGCCGTGCTGACGGGCTGGGGCGGCGAGGCCCTGCTGGAGAGCTACATGGCCGAGCGCCGCCCGGTGCACCAGATGGTGCTCGACGAGGCCGTGGCCAACCACGCGCTGCTGGGCAACCAGCTCGCGCGCGCCGGGCTGGAAGCCGACGACCCGGCTGGCGCGGCCCTGCGCGAGGACGTGGGTGCGCGCATCCAGGCCGCCAAGTCGCGCGAGTTCACCACGCTGGGCGTGGTGCTCGGCTACCGCTACGAGGACTCGCCCGTGATCGCCCACGACGGCAGCCCCGCGCCGCGCATGGACTACCTCAACTACGTGCCCTCGAACCGGCCCGGCGCGCGCGCGCCGCACGCCTGGCTGCACGACGGCAGTTCGCTGTACGACCACTTCGGCGAAGGCTTCACCCTGCTCGCGCACGCCGACGTGCCCGAGACGGCCGTGCAGGCCGTGCGCGAGCGCCTGCGCGCCGCGGGCGTGCCGCTCACCGTGCTGCGGCCGGCCTGGGGCGCGTTCGCCGAGCTGTACCCGACCCGGCTCACGCTGGTGCGGCCCGACCAGCACGTGGCCTGGCGCGGCGACCACTGGCCCGACGCACCCGACACGCTGGTGGCGCGCATCACCGGCCACACCGCGGTTTCTTTCCCTCGACAGAAGGCCCTCGCATGAACACCCGCCTGCCCGCCGCGGTGCATTCGGTGCACCGCTTCACCTTCACCGTGCCCGACCTCGCGGAGGCCGCGCGCTTCTACACCTGCTTCGGCCTGGACGTTCGGCGAGACGGCGATCGCCTGCACCTGCGCACCTTCGGCCACCCGCACGTCTGGGCCCATGTGCTCGAAGGCGGCGAGCGCAAGCGCTTGCAATATGTGGCCTACGGCATCCACGCCGACGACGTGGACAGCTTCGCCCAGCGCATCGCGGCGCAGGGCCGCGCGCGCGAGCCGCACCCGCTGGCGCAGGAGCCCGGCCTGTGGCTGCGCGATCCCGACGGCCTGGCGTTGCAGCTGGTGGTCGCGCCCAAGGTCTCGCCCTCCGCGCCCTCGGTGCCCCGGCTGCCGGTGCCCGTCGCGCCCGGCCAGGGCCAGGCCGCGCCGCGCAGCCGGCTCGGGCCGGTGCGGCCGCGTTACCTGTCGCACATCCTGCAGTTCACGCCCGATGTGCCGGGCATGCTGGCCTTCTGTTCATCGATGCTCGGCCTGCGCCTGTCGGACCGCTCGGGCGATGCCATCGCCTTCCTGCACACGCCGCACGGCAGCGACCACCACCTGGTGGCCTTTGCGAAATCCGACGGCCCCGGCCTGCACCACAGCAGCTGGGACGTGCCCGGCCTCGACGAGGTGGGGCAAGGCATGGACCAGATGCGCAGCGCCGGCTACGGCGAAGGCTGGGGCGTGGGCCGGCACGTGCTCGGCTCCAACTATTTCAACTACGTGCAAGACCCCTGGGGCAGTTTCTGTGAATACTCGGCGGGCATCGACCACGTGCCCGCCGGGCTGGACTGGCCCGCCGCCGACCACCCGGCCGAAGACGCCCTGTTCGTCTGGGGGCCGGCCGTTCCCACCCACTTCATCACCAACCGCGAGACACCATGAGACTGATTGCTTTTCAAGACGAGAGCGGCGCCGCGCGCCTGGGCGCCCGCGTGAACGACACCCTGCTGGACCTCACCGCCGCCGGCCTGCCCGACTCGCTCGACGGGCTGCTGCGCCAGGGCGACGAAGGTTTTCGCGCAGCGCGCGCCGCGATCGAGCGCGGCCAGCACGCGCGCCCGCTCGCCGGCATCACCTACCTGCCGCCGGTGCTGGAGCCGGCCAAGGCCTTCGCGATCGGCCTGAACTACGTGGACCACGCGGCCGAAAGCAACTTCGAGAAACCGAAGCACCCGGTGATCTTCCACCGCTACCCCTCGTCCTGGGTCGCCCACGGGCAGCCGCTGGTGCGGCCGCACGTGTCGGAACAGTTCGACTACGAGGCCGAGCTGGTGGCGGTGATCGGCAAGGGCGGCCGCTACATCCGCAAAGAGGACGCGCTGGACCACGTCGCGGGGTACACGCTGTTCAACGACGGCTCCATCCGCGACCACCAGTTCCGCTCCAACCAGTGGATGATGGGCAAGAACTTCGACCGCAGCGGGGGCTTCGGCCCCGAGTTCGTCAGCGCCGACGAACTGCCGCCGGGCGCGCACGGCCTGCGCCTGCAATGCCGGCTCAACGGCCGCGTGGTGCAGGACGCCAACACGCGCGACATGATCTTCGACGTGGCCACGCTGGTGGCCGCCTGTTCGGAGGCCATGGCGCTGGTGCCGGGCGACCTCATCATCACCGGCACGCCCGCCGGCGTGGGCCTGGCGCGCAAGCCGCCGCTGTGGATGAAAGCCGGCGACGTGTGCGAGGTCGAGCTCGAAGGCCTCGGGGTGCTGAGCAACCCCGTCGTGGACGAGCGCTGATGGTTCGCCGGTTTCTCAGCATCTGAGAAGCCGGTTTGACCCCGGCCGCCGCGGTGGGCATGCTCCCACCGTGCTGTTTCCTTCATTGCAAATTCCATGTCAGGCAGAACCCCCATGAAGCTGGTCCGCGAACACATCGATGCCTTTCCTTTCGATGCGCCGCCCTATGTGCTGGAGCGCCGCGAGGAGCTGTTGCTCGCCGACCCGCTGCCGTCCCCGATGAAGCGGGCGCGCGAGTACCCGCCGATCGAGGTGGCGCACCTCGGTGCGGCCTACGTGGAGCGCGCCTTCGCGCCGCCCGTGGGCGTGTACGAGAGCGCGGACATCCGCATCGAATGGCAGAACATGAACGGCCGCCAGCCCTTCTACCACCGCAACACCGGCGTGGACGAGCTCTCGTTCCAGGTGTGCGGCGAGCGCACCCTGATCACCGAGCTGGGCACAGTGGAACTGCGCCCCGGCGACTTCTCGCGCATCCCCAACGGCGTGGCGCACGACAACTTCGGCCGGCACGACGTGCACCTGCTGTTCTACGTGCCCGGCCCGGTGCGCGAACTGGTCGCTCCCAGCCGCCAGGCCGAGTACCTGAGCACCCCGTTCCCCGGCTGGACGGCGGCCGTGATCAACGAGCTCACCACCGAAGGCGTGGGCGGCCCGGGCCAGGACCTCGCGCTCTCGCCGGTCGACGAAGCCCTGCTGCTGCGCCACGCCGAGCAGGACGCCGAGCGCATCCAGGTGCTGCACCCCGAAGGCGAAGGCCTGCAATGGCTGTACCGCAGCGAGGCGGTCGCCATCGGCCGCTCGCGCAAGGCCTCGGACGACGGCGCCGTGTACACGCGGCACCGCGACGCCTGCGAGGTGCAGGTCCAGATCCAGGGCGAGCGCACCCTGGTCACGCAGCGCGGCAGCGTGCACCTGGTGCCGGGCGACTTCGTGCAGATCCCGCGCGGCATTGCCTTCACCAGCCTGCACCGCGGACCGAGCGAACACCTGGCCCTGGCCAGCACCCTGCCGATCCCGCAGGTGGCGCCGGCCCTGCGCCAGGGCACGCGCCTGCCGGCCGACGAGCTGGCCCGGCTGCGCGGCGCCTGAGCGCGCCTTTCACCAAACACAACAAGGAGACACCCATGTCAACGATGATGGCCGCGCGCGCGCACCAGGGCGCGCGCGAACTCAGCCTGGAAACCTTGCCCGTGCCCACGCCGGGCGAAGGAGAGGTGCTGGTCAAGGTGGCGTCGGCCGGCATCGCGCCCGGCATGATGAAGCTGCTGGAGATGGGCCGCTTCAAGCACCTGCCCACCACGCCCGGCCACGAGATCGCGGGCACCGTGGTGGCGCTGGGCAGCGGCGTGGACGCCGCCTGGCGCGACGCGCGGGTGCGCGTGCACCCCATGCTCTCGTGCGGCCAGTGCGACTACTGCCGCTCGGACCGCCAGCAGATGTGCAACGACGCGGCCATGATGGGCCACGCCGGCTTCGGCCGCGGCCCCATGGCGCTGTACGCGAAGTACCACAACGGCGGCCTGGCCGAGTACGCCTGCGTGCCCGCCGACCTGCTCGACCGCCTGCCCGCGCACGTGAGCTTCGACGTGGGCGCCAAGGTGCACGACCTGGCCAACGCGGTGCGCGCGCTCAAGGGCGCGGCCCTGCCCGCCACCGGCCGGCTGGTCATCACCGCCGCCACCGGCACCATGGGCACGGCCAGCATCAAGCTCGCGCGCTTCTTTGGTGCGCGCGAGCTGGTGCTGGTGGGGCGCTCGCGCGAGCGGCTCGAAGCCCTGCGCCCGCTGGCCGGCGACCTGCCGGTGCAGCTCGCGGTGCTCGACGAACTCGCCCCCGACTGGGCCGACACGCAAGGCCTCACGAAACGCCTGCGCGAACTCATGCCGCGCGGCGCCGACGCCGTGCTCGACTACTTCCCCGACGGGCCGGGCTCGGCGCAGGCCGCCGCGGCCATGGCCCAGGGCGCCAGCTTCGTGCACATGGGCGGCAGCAACAGCGCGCTGCCCTTCGCCCTGCGCGACATGATGATCTTCTGCTGGCGCTTTGTCGGCACGCGCGCCTGCACCCGCTCCGACACCGACGAGGTGCTCGCCCTGCTGGCCGACGGCCGCCTCGACGCGGAAGACCTGATCACCCACCGCTTCGGCCTGCAGCAGGTCAACGAGGCGCTGGAAGCCACCCGCACCCGCACCCTGCCCATCTGGATGGCGGTGGTGAAACCCTGACCCTTCTTCCCAACGGAGTTTGAATTGCAAGACCGCAACCCCTGGATCACCGTGCCGACCGCCGCCGGCCCCATGCAGACCTTTGTGGCGCGCCCCGCCGCGCCCGCCACGCGCGCGGTCATCGTGCTGCAGGAGGCCTTCGGCGTGAACGCGCACATCCAGGACATCGCGCAGCGCTTCGCCGCGCAAGGCTTCCTGGCGCTCGCGCCCGACATGTTCCACCGCAGCGGCACGCGCGAACTCGCCTACGCGCAGCACAGCGAAGCCGTGGCCCTGATCTCGCAGATCGGCGTGGCGCCCATCCTCGAAGACGTGCAGGCCGTGCTCGCGCACCTGCAGAGCGCGGAGCAGATCGGTGCGGGCCGCACCGCCGTGGTGGGCTTCTGCTTCGGTGGCCGCGCCGCCTTCACCGCCGCCACGCGCCTGCCCGGGCTGGGCGCCGGTGTGGTGTTCTACGGGCCGGGCATCGCCGCCGGCCCCCACGCCACGCTGGGCGATGCCGGTGCCATCCGCGCGCCGCTGCTGCTGCATGTGGGGGCGGAAGACCCCACCATCCCGGCCGCGCAGGTGCAGGCCATCGACGCCGCGCTGCAGGCCGCCGGCGTGCGCTTCGCACAGCACGTGTACCCGGGCGCCGGGCACGCCTTCCTGTGCGACGCGCGCCCTGCCATGTACCGCGAAGGCGCGGCGGCCCAGGCCTGGCAGCGCACGCTGGATTTCCTGAACGCCGAACTGCCTCACGGACAATGAGCGCATGTGCCCACCCTCCACTTCCCTGGCCGCTTCCCTCGATGACGTGAAGCGCGCGCCGCTGCCCCCGGGCGACGGCCTGCTCGCGGACCTGGTCTGCGCCAACCACATCCTCTACGACCAGGGCGTGGTCGATGCCTTCGGCCACGTCAGCGTGCGCCACGACCGCGACCCCGGGCGCTTCCTGCTCGCGCGCAACATGGCGCCCGGCCAGGTGGGCGCATCGGACATCGTCTCCTTCACGCTCGATGGCGAGCCCATCGACGCGGGCGGCCGGCGCGTCTACATCGAGCGCTTCATCCACGCCGAGATCTACCGCGCGCACCCGCAGGTGCAGGCCATCGTGCACAGCCACTCGCCGGCCATCGTGCCGCTGACGGTCTCGCGCGGCACGGCGCTGCGCGCGGTGTTCCACATGGCCGGCTTCATCGGCACCGGCGCACCGGTGTTCGAGATCCGCGACGTGGTGGGCGACGGCAGCGACCTGCTGGTGCGCGACGGGCGCATCGGCGCCGCGCTGGCCCGCCAGTTCGAGGGCCACCCCATCGTGCTCATGCGCGGGCACGGCAGCACCGTGGTGGGCGAGAGCCTGAAGCAGGTGGTGTACCGCGCGGTCTACGCCGAGGTGAACGCTCGCGTCCAGACCACCGCCCTGGGGCTGGGCGAGGTGAGCTACCTGAGCGAAGCCGAGTGCGCGGCCTGCATGAGCAGCCACGAGGCCCAGGCCGAGCGGCCCTGGGCGCTCTGGAAGGAAGAAGCGCTGCGCCGGCGCGCCTGAGCCGGCGCGATCTGGGTTCTCATTTCTCAGGAAATGAGAAACGGCTTTGACCGGCCAGCACCCGATGTCCATGATCGACCCACTCGATCTCGAAAGGACATTCATGGAAATCGGAGCGCATCTCGCGCGACTCGAACTCACCGCCAGCGACCCGGCCGCGCTGGCCGGGTTCTACGCCCGCACCTTCGGCTTTGCCGTCTCGCAACAGGGCGATGCCCACGTGTGCCGGGCCCCCGAGCGCGAACTCGTGCTGCGGCCCGGCGACGGTGGCCAGCTGCACCTGGCCTGCTTCCGCTTCGACACGGCCGCCGCCTTGCTCGCGCACCGCGCGCAGTTGCAGGCGCGCGGCGTGGCCTTGCAGGATGTGGGCGAGACCGCCCACACCGTGCGTGACCCCGAAGGCCGCCGCATCCGCTTCGAGCACGGCCCGGCCGCGCCCGTTGCGTCCACCGCCGACGGCCTGCCGAGCGCGCGGCTGCAGCACTTCGCGGTGAGGACACCCGACCCGGCCGCGCTGCTGGCCTTCTACACCGAGCAACTGGGCTTCGTGCTCTCAGACCGCGTGCGCGACGAGGCCGGTGCCATCACGGCGGCCTTCCTGCGCACCGACGCCGAGCACCACGCCATGGCCATCTTCCGCGCGCCGCTCGCGCGCTTCGACCATTTCTCGTGCGAGGCGCAGGACTGGGCCGCGCTGCGCGACTGGGCCGACCACATGGCCGACGCCGGCTTCCCACTGGCCTGGGGCGTGGGCCGGCACGGGCCGGGCAACGACACCTTCTTCATGCTCAAGGACATGGACGGCAACATGGCGGAGATCTCCGCCGAGCTGGAGGTCTGCGAGCCCGGGCGCGCGGTCGGCGAATGGCCGCACCAGCCCTCAACCCTCAACCGCTGGGGTGTGGCCATCATGCGAAGCTAGCCCCACCGACTTGCCATTTCAGGAGCGCCACCCATGACCACTACCGCCAAGGCCTTGCAGGTTCTTCGCCTGTTCAAGCAGGGGTTCAAGCACGTGCGCGCGGTGGACGTGGAGACCGAGCTGCGGATCTCCACCGCCACGGCCTACCGCTACCTCGCGGACCTGGAGGAGGCTGGCCTGATCGAGCGCACCTCGATCGGCCAGTACGTGCTGGGCCCGGAGATCGTGGAGCTCGACCGCCTGATCCGCATCAACGACCCGCTGATCGCGGCCGCCGGCGAGATCATGAAGACGCTGTCGGAGCGCACCGGTGGCGTGGTGCTGCTCAGCCGCCTGCACAGCCGCAAGGTGGTCTGCGTGCACCAGGTGCGCGGGCGCCACGGGCCGCCGCACGTGAGCTACGAGCGCGGCCGGGCCATGCCGCTGTACCGCGGCGCCACGTCCAAGGTGATCCTGGCGCACATGGCGCCGGAAGACCTGCGCGACCTCGTGCGCCACGACACGGCGGCCTTGCGCGCAGCGGGCCTGCCGGGCAGCTTCGACGTGCTGTCGGCGCTGATGGCGCAGATCCGGCGCGACAAGGTCTGCGTGACGGCGGCCGAGGTGGACTCCGAAGCCTGTGGCTGGGCCGCACCGATCCACCAGGGGGAGCTGCTGCTGGGCAGCCTCTCGGTGGTGATGTGGTCCCAGGCACCGAACATCAACCCGCAGCGCGTCGCGGACCATGTCCTGCGCGCGGCGCTGCGCATTGGAGGGCGGCTGGAAACGCCGCGCTAGCAACTTATGTGGATGGATGGAAAAGCCCCCGACGTGGTGATCGTCGGCGCGGGTCCGGTCGGGCTCACCCTGGCGAACCTGCTCGGCACGCACGGCGTGCGCACGCTGGTGATCGAGCGCAACGCCGCGCTCGAGCCCGAACCCCGCGCGGTGACGCTGGACGACGAGAGCCTGCGCACGCTGCAGGGCGCCGGCCTGCTGGAGGCCGTGCTGAAGGATGTGGTGCTGGGCTACGGCGTGCAGTACCACGACTGGCGCGGCCGGCCCTTCGCGGCCATCCAGCCGACGCGCCAGGAATACGGCTACCCCAAGCGCAACGCCTTTCGCCAGCCGCTGCTGGTGCGCACGTTGGGCGAAGGGCTGGCGCGCTTCGAGCACGTGGCGGTGAAATTCGGGCACAGCTTCACGTCCTTCGAGCAGGACGCCGACGGCATCACCGTTCATGTGCAGGCCGAGGGCGAGGCCCGCACCGTGCGCGCGCGCTGGCTGGTGGCCTGCGACGGCGGGCGCAGCCCGGTGCGCGAGTTCTGCCAGATCGTGCTCGAAGGCGAGACCTATGCCGAGCGCTGGCTGATCGTGGACCTGGCGGAGCGCACCGTGCCGCTGCGCCACACCAGCACCTACTGCGACCCGAGGCGGCCCACCATCCGCCTGCCGGGGCCGCGCGGCGCGCTGCGCTACGAGTTCATGCTGCGCGAAGGCGACCGCGACGAGGACGTGCTCGACGAGCGGAACTTCCGCGAATGGATCGCGCGCCGCGTGCCGGCCGACCGCGACCTGCCGCTGGTGCGCAAGGTGATCTACGGCTTCCACGCCCGCGTGGCCACGCGCTGGCGCGAAGGCCGCGTGCTGTTCGCCGGCGACGCGGCCCACCTCACGCCGCCGTTCGCGGGCCAGGGCCTCAACAGCGGCATCCGCGACGCCGCCAACCTCGCCTGGAAACTTGCGGCCCTGCTGCGCGGCAGCCTGCCCGAGTCGGTGCTCGACAGCTACGAACAGGAGCGGCGCCCGCACGCGGCCGCGCTGATCCAGATGGCCTTGCGCATCGGCCGCGTGATGCAGCCCAAGAGCGTGCTGGGCGCCGCGCTGACGCAGACCGCCCTGCGCGTGGCCTGCCTGCTGCCGGCCTGCCGCGACTACATCCTGCAGCTCAAGTTCAAGCCCAAGCCGCGCTTCGCGCAAGGCTGCTTCCTGCCGTCGCCGAACCTGAGCGCGACCGAACTCGCGCCCCAGCCCTGGGTGCACCAGGCCCCGGCGCACGCGCTGCGGCTGGACGAGGTGCTGGGCGCGGGCTTCTCGGTGATCGGCTGGGACGCCGCCGTGGTGCGCGAGGCCGCGCGCCAGGTGGTGCCGCGCGGCCTGTGCACCGGCCAGGTGGCCCTGGTGCGCAGCGAGGACGATTTTCTCGACACGGCCGCGGACGACGGCGAGGTGGTGCGCGTGCGCGATGCGAGCGGCGAACTCGCGGCCCTGCTCGCGCGCTTCGGGGCCGCGGCCCTGGTGCTGCGGCCGGACCGCTACGTCTACGCCGTCGTGCCCCAGGCGGCCTGAGCCCTTTCTTCTTTCATTGACAGGAACCCCCCATGCAATTCATGAGTTTTGAGATCGGTGGCCGTGCCTCCTACGGCCTGTGCACCGACGCCGGTGTGATCGACCTCGGCCGCCGCCTCGGTGCGACCGCGCCCACCTTGCGCGACCTGCTGGCCCTGCCGGACTGGCAGGCCCTCGCGCGCTCGCACGCGGACGCGCCGGCCGACCACGCGCTGGCGGCGCTGACGCTGCTGCCGGTGATCCCGCAGCCGCGCACCATCGCCTGCGTGGGCCACAACTACGAAGAGCACCGCGTGGAGACCCAGCGCGACCCGACCGAGCACCCGTCCATCTTCTTCCGCCACCCCGAGTCGATGCAGGGCAGCGGCGTGGCCCTGGTGCGCCCGCGCGAATCGACGCAGCTGGATTACGAAGGCGAGCTGGCGGTCGTGATCGGCCGGGGCGGGCGCCGCATCGCGCAGGCCGACGCCTGGGCGCACATCGCGGGCGTGAGCTGCTTCAACGACGGCAGCGTGCGCGACTGGCAGCACCACACGCGCCAGTTCGGCCCCGGCAAGAACTTCGCGGGCACGGCGGGCTTCGGCCCCGCGCTGGTCACGCTGGACGAGCTGCCCGCCGACGGTGTGCTGTCGCTGCAGACCCGCGTCAACGGCCGGGTGGTGCAACAGGCGCGCACCGACCAGATGATCTTCCCGATCCCGCGCCTCGTGGCCTATGTGTCCACCTTCATGACGCTGGTGCCGGGCGATGTGATCGTCACCGGCACGCCGGGCGGCGTGGGCGTGAAGCGCGTGCCGCCGCTGTGGCTGCAGCCGGGCGACCTTGTGGAGGTGGAGATCTCCTCGGTGGGCGTGCTGAGCAACGGCGTGGTGCAGGAGGCCTGAGCATGCAGGCCCTGATCGCGCTCGAAGCGCACCGTTGTGAGCGTCTGGTGGCGGGCGACCTGAACGCCATCGACGCCCTGCTGGACGCACAACTGGTGTACGTGCATTCGACCGGCCTGGTCCATGACAAGCCGCAACTGCTGGACTTCCTGGCGCACCGCATCCGCTACGAGGCCGTGGAGCGCCAGGGCCTCGCGGTGCATCACCACGGCGACGCGGCGTGGATGACGGGCCTGATGCGCTTGCGCGGTCAGCGCGTGCCGGGCGGTGAGGCCGTGGCCTCCATCGCCTTCGTGTCGCAGCTGTGGGTGCGCGCCGCGGATGCGTGGACGCTGCGCGGCTTTCAGGCCACGCGCGTGGACGACGCGGTGTGGGCGAAGTGAGGCGCCGTTTCTCATCATCTGAGGCAGCACTTTGACGCCATCGACCGCCTCTGAACATCATGCCGACGCCGGTGCCTGAAGGCATCGCATCTGCTTCTCTTTTTCTCATCAACCACATCACCCTCTCCGCAGAGAGAGGGACGGAGACATCGATGCCCCATTCTTCAAAAACCTCCCATGTCCCGCGCTCGCTGGGCCGTTGCGTGCACCTGGCGCTGGCCGGCCTGGCGCTGACCGCTGCCGCACCCCAGGCCTTCGCGCAGGCCCCCGGCGGCGGCAGCCAGGTCTCGCTCTACGGCGTGCTCGACGGCGGCTACTACCGCCGCAACCTGGCCGGTGAGGCCACGGTGTCGCGCATGGACAGCGGCCTGCTGTCCATGCCGCGCTGGGGCATGCGCGGCAGCGAAGACCTGGGCGGTGGCCTGAGCGCCGCGTTCGACATCGGTGGCCACTTCCGCATGGACACCGGCGAAGCGGGCCGCCACCCCGGTGACACCGCCGCCGGACGCCAGTTCTCGCTGGCCTCGTGGGTGGGCCTGCGCGGTGGCTTCGGCTTCGTGCGCATGGGCCGCATTCCCACCGGCAGCTACATCGCCACGCTGCAGTTTTCGCCCTTCGCAGAGTCGGTGAACCTCGGCCCCTTCCTCATGCACACCATCACGGGTTCACAGCCCATGAACGCGGTGAACGGCGCCACCGACGGCATCTGGAGCAACTCGGTCGCCTACACCACGCCCACGTTCGGCGGCCTGTCGGCGAACCTGCAGTACGTGGCGCGCGAGGCCTCGACCGAAGGCCGCCGCGTGGACCTCACGGCGAACTACCGCCAGGGCGCCTTCGCCGCCGCGCTGAACCACCGCCGCGTGGACGGGGCAGCCATCACCACGCCGCGCGCGGCGGCCGAACCGGCCGGTGCGCCCTACGTGATCCAGGAGACGAAGAGCACGCTGGCCAGCGTGTCTTACGACTTCGACGTGGTGAAGGTGTTTGGTCAGTACTCCACCGGCACGGTGCAGGCGCGCGGCCTGCGGGAGATCGACCTGGACACCCTGGGCCTGAGCGCGCAGGTGCCGGTGGGCGCGGGCCGCATCGTGGCCTCCTGGGCGCGCACGAAGCGCGAGCAGGCCGGCGTCAGCGACCGCGTGCGCAGCACGCTGTCGGCGGGCTACATCCACAGCCTGTCCAAGCGCACCGACCTGTACGGCGTGGCGATCGCCGACCGCGCCACGAACCTGCGCTCGGGCACCGGCCTGGCGCTGGGCATCCGCCACTCATTCTGAGGGGCCTTGCCCGGGAGCGCTCAGGCCGCGCCCGGGGGCGGCTGCTGGATCAGCTGGGCCTGCAGTTCGCGGATGCGCTCGTCGGTGTAGTAGCCGCCGACTTCGGTGTAGCGCAGGAAGGGCCGCGCGCAGCCGCTGCATTGCCAGATGTCGCAGCGGTTGTAGGGGAACCAGCCGAGGGCGATGGGCGCGTCGTCGGACCAGGCGCCTGTGCCGTTCGGGTGGTATTCCTCGAGCGTGGGTTCGTCGGCGTCGGGGTCGCGCAGGCTGCCGACGCGTGTGAGGCGGGTGAGGTCGAAGCCGCCGGGCACGGAGTCCCAGCCTTTGCACACCAAGGCCTGGCAGTGGGGGCAGGTCGGTGTGGTGCGGCTTTGTGTGGCGATGGCCATCAATTCTTCCAGGGTCATGTTTGCCATTGTGGGCTGCTTCTGGGCCGCTTCTTCGCTGCCGGTGGGCGTGGCTGCCGTTCTCCGGCGCCTGCTCGCGGGCGTCCACCCGGGCAGGCCAACACCTTCGCGTCAACACCAGACAGGCGCTCAGCCTCTGTGGCAACCGCGAATGGGGCGCCTGCGCCCGTCAACCCCACCCACCGTCGAGAGTGCGGTGCAGGCAGGCGGTGCATTTTTTTGTTGGCGGGCCCGGGTTGACCTCTCGGCGGATGGTGCTCCCCCCGGGCGCAGGCGCCCGCGAGCAGGCGCCGGAGAACGGGGGACGCCGGCCGACAGCAAACAAGCCTCTGCGCGAGATCTCAGGGAAATATAGAAATTCCGAATGTTATTGGCCCATATTGAGCATTGGACCCATGGTGCCGGGCTCAGTCTCATCGTCCGCGCGGCCCAGGCGCGAGCGCTGCAGCAGCAGGCCCACCAGCACCATGGCCGCAGCCGAACCCGAAAGGCCCGGTGAGGCGAGCACCAGCTGGGCCAGCCCGTTCACCGCTTCCACGCTGACCTGCTGGGCGTGGTCGACCAGCGCGATGACGTCGGTGGGCTGCACGCCGGGAAGGTCTTCCAGCCGGACGTTCAGGTCCTGCCAGCCGCTGCGGAAACGGATCTTCGCAAAGATGCCGTCGGCAATCGCCACCAGCGACAGCACGCCCAGGGGTCGCAACAGCTGTTCCAGGATGTGCCCGCGATCGACCGGTGGCGCGGCTTCGTACACCTGCGCCACCAGCTCGAAGATCGCCCGGTCCTTCTCGGGCGTCGGGTTCATGACGGCCGGACCTGGTGACCTGTGAGGACCCTCATGTGGGCCAGTGCCGTCTCCAGCGCTTCCTCCGCGTGGACGAAATCGTTGTGGCGGGTGAACCAGGCGGCCTCGTCCAGGGCCACCAGGGTGGCGGCGATGTCGCCGACGGAGGCCGCATGCAGGGCGCGGCGCGCCTCGCGGATGGCCCACATGGCGTGACCGTTGTGGCTGGTGTAGATGTCCACCTGCGCGCGCCGGACGTGGTCCATGGCCGCCGTCGAGAGCTCGACGGCATGGGCCGCGGGGTGCGGTTGCGCGTAGGCGGTGGCGCCCACCATCGCATCCACAAACGAAATCGTCGGAAGGTTGTTTGACATGGTCCGCCTTTCTGAACTGGGTGTCGGAGGCGTTTCACTCTGCGGCGCCCAGGGCACCCGCAGGTTGCAGGCGAAGGCGCCGCAGATGACAAATGTCATCTGCGGCCCGCGCGTCAGGCGGCCGGCTTCTGGGCGGCCGGCATGGCCTTCTTGTGCGCGGCCTTCTTGGCCACGTGCTTCTTGTGCGTGGCCTTGGCCACCTTCTGCTTTTCGGCCGGCATGGGCTTGGCCGCCGGTGCGGCGGCGGGGCTCGGCATGGCGGCGGTGGCGGGTGCGGCGGGCTTGGGCGAACTGTCCATGGTGCTTTGCGCAAAAGCGCTGGCCCCCATGGCGGCCATCGCGGCGGTGATGAGGACGGTACGTAGTTTCATTTGAAGCTCCAGGTTCGCAGCGGTCTTGAATTGCGGTCGACGCTGCGTGTCGTCAACCACGGGCTCCATGCTGCTTGTCCCCGTCCCGGCCATGGTTGCAATCCACCCGTCGGCACATTTCACTTGTAACCGCCGCGGGGCCCGGGTTGTCAGAGCTGGAACCCCAGCCACAGCAGCAGGCCTTCGCCGATGTCGCGCGCGAGCCCCGGGGCGGTGGCGACATAGGGTTGTGCCGTGCTGCGCTCCTGGTCGAACCAGGCGGTGAAGCGCCGGACGTCGGTGGGCCGGTGGAAGGCGCACATGAGCTCGTAGTTCAGCAGCAGGCTGCGGCTGTCGAGGTTGACCGAGCCGTTCAGGGCCAGCGTGTCGTCGAACACCGCGAGCTTGGCGTGCATCATCCCGGGCGCCAGCCAGACCCGGCCGCCGGCCTGGGCGAGCGAGCGCAGGGCCCGGCCTCGGGCCAGGTCGGACAGCCGGTGGTTGGAGCGGGCCGGCACCAGCAGGTCGACCGCCACACCGCGCCGCGCGGCCAGGCACAGCGCCGTCAGGAGTGCCGTGTCGGGCACGAAGTACGGCGTGGCCAGGGCGATGCGCGTTCTGGCCCGGTAGGCCGCGGTCAGCAGCAGGGCGAGCACGGTGTCGTCCGCCTGGTCGGGGCCCGACGCCACCACCTGGGCACCATCGACGGGATGCGCAAGGCCGGTGTCCTCGCTGACGCCACGCGGGCCGGCCGGTCGCCCGCCCGCGAAGCGCCAGTCGCGATCGAACAGGTCGCGGGCCTGCTGCACCAGCGCGCCGCCCAGGTCGAAGCTCAGGTCGCGCCAGGGTGCCTGCCCGGGCGACCCCTCGAAGTACTCGGGGGCCAGGTTTCTGCCGCCGCACCAGAGGCGGGCCGAGGGCAGGCCGGCGTCGGCGATCAGCATCTTGCGGTGGTTGCGCAAATTGGTGCGGCCCCGGATCGGCGAATGCAACGGCGGCACGAAGCGCACGAGCTCGCCGCCCGCGCGCGTGAGCTCGCCCAGGTTCGGCGGGCGCTGCATCAGGCTGCCCATGCCGTCGAGCAGCAGGCGCACGCGAACGCCCTGCCGCGCCTTGGCCTCCAGGCGATCCACCACGCGCTGCCCGGGTTCGTGGCGCCCCAGGATGAAGGTGCACAGATCGAGGCTCGACTGTGCGCCGTCGATCGTGCGCATCAGGGCGTCGAGCGCCTGGTGACCGTCGCCGTGCAGGTGCAGGTCTCGGTAGGCGGCGGGCGGCGGTTGTCTCAGCGAGACGATGGTGTCCACGGCCCAGTGGCCGTCCGCCGTGGAGGGCGGGTGCGGCAGGGCTGGCGCGGTGGAGGACGGGCGAGCGTGCTTGCGGGAGCCGAACAGGAGGAACGCCGGCAAGGCCACATAGGGCAGCAGCACGATGAACAGGACCCACGCAATCGCGGAGATGGGCGGCCGGCGCTGGCGCAGCACGTGGGTGTTGAACACGTAGACCAGGACCGCCAGGGAGACGACGAGGCCGTGGACCGTCAGCCACTGGCTGGGCAACATGTCACTTGTCATTGGCCAGTCCGTTCCATGCAATACCTCCAGGCGGGAGCCACCGCAGTATCTCTTCAAACCGGGAGCGCTTCATGTCCACGTCCATCCCCCCACCCACCGATCAC